>JAFLUD010000099.1 GCA_022508965.1 Oscillospiraceae bacterium | reverse complement strand
ATTTGCTCCGCGCGTATCGGGCAATTATACCATATCCTGCGGATATGGTATAATACTAGAGGAATAATGACCCCAAAATAAATTTTAAGGAGAGTAACAATGAACTGGTTTGAGAACGCGGTGTTTTATCACATCTACCCCATCGGATATTTCGGGTGCCCCCGCACCAACGATCAGACGAGCGAGCCTACCCACAAGATATTGAAGCTCATCGACGACATTCCCCATATCAAGGAACTCGGCTGCAACGCCATCTATTTCGGCCCGGTATTCGAAAGCGTAGCGCACGGCTATGACACCATTGATTACAAGACCATCGACCGCCGTCTGGGAACCAACGAGGACTTCAAAAAGGTCTGCGACGCGCTCCACGAAAACGGCATAAGAGTAATTCTCGACGGCGTGTTCAATCATGTAGGACGCGACTTCACGGCGTTTAAGGACGTTCGCGAGTACAGGCTCGGCAGCGCGAAAAAGGACTGGTTCCATGTTCGCGAGGGCAACAACGGCTATAACGACGGCTTCTATTACGAGGGCTGGGAGGGGCATTACGAGCTGGTAAAGCTCAACCTCTTCAACCCCGAGGTAAAGCAGTACTTAAAGGATTGCATCACCGGCTGGAAAGAGGAGTTCGGCATCGACGGACTTCGCCTGGACGTTGCCTACTGCCTCGATCAGAATTTCCTGCGCGAGCTTCGCGGTCACTGCAAGTGGCTGGCGGAGGACTTTTTCCTGCTTGGAGAAACTCTCCACGGCGATTACAACATCTGGATGAACGACCAGATGCTCGACAGCGTTACCAACTACGAGTGCTATAAGGGGCTGTTCTCCAGCTTCAACGACATGAATATGTTTGAGATCGCCCATTCCATAAACCGTCAGTTCGGAAGCGAGAACTGGTGCATTTACAGAGGCAAGCACCTCTATACATTTGTAGACAACCACGACGTTACCCGTATCGCGACAATGCTGAGAACCAAAGAGCATCTCCCGCTCATCTACACGCTGATGTTCATGATGCCGGGCATTCCGTCCGTGTATTACGGAAGCGAGTTCGCTGTTGAGGGCGACAAGCGCGGCGGCGGCGACAACGCGCTCCGTCCCGAGTTCGAGCCGGAGAAGATGAAGGCGGAGGGTCACCGCGACCTTACCGGTCTCATTAAATCGCTCGCGGAGATCATCAAGAACCACCCCGCCGCTTCTCAGGGCGACTACAGGCAGGTACAGCTCACCAACCGTCAGTATGCGTTCTCGCGCTCGGCTGACGGCGAGACGCTGCTCACGGTTATAAACGCGGACGGCGCTCCGTTCACGTTCGGACTTTCCGGCAGAGGCGAGAATCTCCTTACGGGAGAAACGCAGGAGCTTGGCGGACTGACGCTGCCGGCATTTACTTCGGCAGTCTACAAATTAGTTTAATAGGGATTAGTTAAGGAGTGTTTATGAAAAAAACGCGCGCAATAATTCTGCTCATCATTTTCGGCTGCATTTTAACCTCTGTTGTAGGAGTGATTGTGTTTGGTTTCGTGCCCAAACCGTTTTGGTGGGCGTCGCTTACAGTTGCGCTGTCGCTGCACGTTGCAGCTTCGGTATCCGTGCAGAGGCGTTATAAGACCGATTACGGACTGTCTGCGCGGAAATTTGTGCTTTGCGGCGCGTTGCCTGCCGTATTGATAGACCTTGCTCTGTTTATCTTAAGCGTAAGCACACTGCACAAATATCACGATTTTCCTATTCAATTTTTCCTCACAGAGTTATCATTGGCATATTCGGTGCTGTATTGCGTGAGCTTTGCGGCTGTTTTGGGAACCGTCTTTGCTGCCCGTAAGATCAAGGAGCGTTTATGAAAAAAACGCGCGCAATAATTCTACTTATAATTTTTGGAAATTTTCTCTCTCTTACTCTCGGTGCGGTTTTAATCATTCTTATGAGCATTACGCCGATACCGTCGCCCGTATGGCTCGTCATATCCGCTGCCGTGTTTGCGCTGCACATTGTGTGCGCAGTGTTCTCACAGATTTGTTTCAAGCGTAAATTCGGAATATCCGAGGGCGGATATATTTTATACAGCGCATTGCTCTCCCCCTGCATAAGCGCGGCGGCGGTTTTAGCGGGTTTGACTTGGCTGACATTCACCGGGAATTCGGGCGACAGCGCGCTGTCTATTGTGTTTGGTCTGCCCTTGATATCCTTTATGTATTCTGCGCTGTATTGTATAATTCTAACGGTAATTCTGGAAAAGCGCGAGGATAAGGTTAATTCCAAATAACTAATCTCTATCACCTAATCTCTGACAACTAAAAGGGGTTGTTTCTATGTCAAAAAGCTCCGTTGAGGTCTGGCTGTGGCTTTTACTGGTAATGCAGCCTTACAACAAAAAGACAAACTTTATCCTTTCGGGCTGCAACTATGACGCGGCAAAGGCTTGCGAGCAAATACGCGACGGGAAGCTGCTGTTTTTGAACGACAGCGAAAAGCGCCGCGCCGAAGAGGTACGCATGGGCGCGGTACGCGAGGTGCTCGATACCTGCTCGAAGAACAGCGTCCGCATAATCACGATGGACGATGATGAATACCCCGAGCTTTTGAGGAATATAGAAAATCCGCCGATAGTGCTGTTTTGCGCGGGCAGTCTCGCGGGAATGAACGAGCGGCTGTCGATAGCGGCGGTAGGCGCGCGCAACGTCTCCGACTACGGGCTTGCCGTTACCGAGAAGGTATGCGGCGCTTTAGCGAAGGCGGGCACGGTAATAGTCAGCGGACTTGCCGTCGGCTCCGACGCCGCAGCGCATAAAGCAGCCCTCGATGCCAAAGGAAGAACGGTAGGCGTTCTCGGCTGCGGGATCCTCACAAATTACCCGTCGGAAAACGCGCAGCTAAAGCGCGACATAGTGGAAAACGGCGGAGCGGTGATAAGCGAGCTGCTCCCGACCGCGAAAGCCTCCCCGATCTATTTCAACACCAGAAACAGGATCATCTCGGGGCTTTCCCACGGCACCCTGGTATTGGAAGCGGGAGAAGGCAGCGGCTCTCTGCTGACGGCGGCGCACGCTTACGAGCAGGGCAGAGAGGTATTCTGCATACCCCCGCACGACATACTCTCTCCAAGATTTCTGGGACTTGTTGCGCTGATGAGAGAAGGCGCGCTGCCCGTGCTCTCATACACCGACATTCTCGACGCGTTCACGCTTACGGAAGCCGACAACGCCACCGCCGCGGGAGTGGTTATAGAATACGCCCCGCCCGAGATACCCGAAGCCTCCGAGAAATCCTCGAAAAAGAAAAATAAGCCGAAATCTCAGCCTCCCGAGGAATCGCAGACCGGCGAATTGCCCGACGACGCGTTCCCCGTTGAGAACACCGAGACCTCCGCGCCGGATGAGAGCAGACTTGCCTCGCTCGAGCCGAATGAAGCGGAGGTATTGAAGCTGCTTTTCGAGCGCTCCGCCGACGCGGATTATCTGCTTGACAAAACGGATATGGAATACGGCGAGATATCCGAGGTGCTCACGAATTTAGAGCTTTACGGCTACATCGCCCTCACCCCCGAGGGTCTTTACACCGTAATATAAAAAATATCCGCGATTCTTTCGAACCGCGGATTTTTGTTTATGCAGGTTTTTTGAATAATTTCTTCCCGAGGTTTATGATCGTAACAGCCGGAGCATTCAGAATAAGATTTGTTCCAAGCTCGATAAGGAAGTTTATTCCCACATAGAAGAGAATTATAAACGCAAACGTTCCGTAGCCTGCGTCCGTTGCTTGGGCAGATATGGTGTTGATAAAGAAAACATAACAGCCGAGCACAAATATTCCCGTATTCACAACAGGTGCGACGATCGACGCTACAAGAACAGCGACGATAACGTTTTTCTTTTCGAGGAGCTTATAGGCAAGCCCCGCGCAAAGCCCTGACATAGCGCCTTTTAGCAGCACGGTGATTATTGTGCCGGGAATGTTCAGTGCCAAAAACGCCGCCGCGTCTCCCGTAAGCAACACAGCCACTCCAAACACAAAGCCCAGCCACGCTCCCCATTTCCAGCCGAAAAGCGCCGCTCCTACTACGATGGGAATAAGCGTCAATGTAATGCTGAAAGCCGAGAACCTAAGTCCCATTGACACAAATTGCAGGACGACCACCAGAGCCGTCAGCAGTCCGACACCCACAACTGTCAGCGTCTTTTTCAAGTCCCACCGCGAATTCTTTTTTGTTTCTTCCATAGAAACTCCTTTGCTGGTACTCGGTTCTTCACCGATGCACCGCGGGTATATATTTACGGTATAGTTTGATAGAGAATAGTGATTAGTTGCTGGTTATACAGAATCAAACGCACCGCAAGATTACCGCAGTAACGATTGATTCCAACAACTAGCTACTAGCAACTATTCACTAGCTACTAACCGCAGACCCCTGATAGTTTTTAGAGAATAGAGATTAGTTGCTAGTTGTTTGAGACCAAACGCACTGCAAGATCACTGCAGTAACTGTTGATCTCAATAACTAGCTACCAGCAACTATTCTCTAGCAACTTATTGCTTGTTCTTCTTGTAGATTTCAAGCAACCCTTTCATTATAAGGCTCTCGTCCAATACGAAATCCGTCTTGCACAGCGGCTTGATAACACCCGAGAATCCGCCGGTCGCGATGACCGTACACTTTTCTCCTATCTCGCTCTGGAAGCTCTCGATCATTCCGTCCAGCATAAACGCCGTGCCGCCGAGAAGTCCCGAGCGCATACAGTCGATGGTGTTTGTGCCGATAACTTTTTTGATAGGCTCGTTGGTGATGCCGATAAGCGGCAGAGAAGCGGTTTTCGCCGCCAGCGCCTCCGCGGAGATCTTCACTCCCGGAGCAATAATGCCGCCGATAAACGCGCCCGATCTGTCTACTGCGAGAATTTTCGTGGCGGTTCCAAGGTCGATAACGATAGCGGGCAGCGGGTATTTTTCCTTAGCTCCCACAGCAACCGCCGCCATATCCGCGCCCAGCGAAGCCGGCTCGTCTATTTTAATGTTGAGACCCGTCTTGATACCGGGACCCACCGTCATCACACGGCAGCCGCACACCTTTTCCACAGCGGACTTAAGCTGCGAAGTAACGGGCGGAACCACAGACGACAGTATAGCCCCCGTTATCCGCGAGCGGTCTATTTCATACAGCTTCAGAATATCCGCGAGAGTGATCGCGTATTGATCCTCCATTCTGAAGCGGTCGGTGGAAATGCGCGACTCGAAAACGAGCGCTTCGTCATCGTCGAATCCCCCGAAGACGGTATTGGTATTGCCGACGTCGATTGTCAGTATCATAAAAGAACTCCTTATTTATTATGTATCAAACCGTGCGGAGATCTGCGGGTCGTACAGCGGACACCCAAACTCCAGCATTATGTCGATGATCCGATTCATCTCATCGCCGGTCATTCCGCCGCAGTTGAACACCACCCCTTGCGGAGTTGTGAATATCTGAAATCCAGCATTGCCGTCCTTGTCGTAGGTATCGGGGTCGAGAGCCGTCCAGCCGCCGAACACCTCGGCGATCCTCCCGCGTATTTTGTCAACAGGCAGCTGCTCGAGGCAGTCGAGAAGAACGCCGTCGCATATCTGCTCGTAAACCCTCGTGTGATCGCCCGCCTCGCCGTTTTTATAACGCCAGAACGCCAGATCCATACTCATAAATCAATCACCCCACCGAGATATTATAACATACTTTTTTCCGAATTTCAATACCCGTGCAGTAATTTTCATCCTTGTGCAGTAAATTTCATTGAACGGTTATGCAAATGTTATGCAAACCGATGCAAACGCTATGCAAAGTTATGCAAGTGCCATGCAAACCGATGCACCAATACCATAACCAATACCATTACCATAACCAAAACTAAAACCAATACCAACAACATCTCCCCCTGCAATCCGCCCCCAAAAGGCGGATTGCAGGGGGAGATGAAAACAACTTGTGCAGTAAATTTCATTGAACGGTCATGCAAATGTTATGCAAACCGATGCAAACGCTATGCAAAGTTATGCAAACGCTATGCAAACCGATGCACCAACACCATAACCAATACCAAAACCAAAACCAAAACCAAAACCAAAACCAAAACCATTACCATAACCAATACCAACAACCTTCCCTCCCCGACTATCCGCCCTCAAAAGGCGGATAGTCGGGGAGGAGAGAGAAAACAGCAGTATTTTGCAGCCGGTTTTGGTGTAGAATAAAGGCAACACCGAACAAAGACCGCCTACGGTGCGAACGGCTCTGTTGCGCGGCGTCCTTGCCGCGCTT
>JAFLUD010000098.1 GCA_022508965.1 Oscillospiraceae bacterium | reverse complement strand
CAACGACACCCTGGGTATGAACCAAGTGCTCTAGCCAACTGAGCTATGCCGCCATTTTCGCTTTTCCTGCGACTAAATTATTATATCATATTCACTCTTTTTTGTCAAGCTTTTTTTGAAAATTTTATTTTTTGTTAATATTTGGCAAGCGTCTCCCCAATATTTTGTGCATATTTTCCGCTTTTTCCCCCAAAATAATGTTTGTACAAATTCTTTTTTTATTTTTTTTGGAAAAGCTCTTGACTTTTTTTGCGCTTTGTGTTATAATATCTCTTGTCGGTTACTGGGGCGTCGCCAAGCGGTAAGGCAGTGGACTCTGACTCCACCATTCCGAGGGTTCAAATCCTTCCGCCCCAACCAGTAAGCAAAAATCCCCTTGCTTTGCAAGGGGATTTTTTTGCATACCGCAAAAGGTGCCTGAACACGCCTTTGGCGCGGACGAGCGTGCTTTGCCGGCGCCATTTTCCTCTAATTGCCCTAATGGCAATTCGGTTTTGATTCGCAAAACACCGAAAATTGACGCGGGGTTGACTAAACACCTGTTTGTGGCTCGTATCATAAAATTTTCGGACAGTACACAGTAAACGCTTTCTTGGGGTCAAGGGGGCGTTTGTTTTTGTTCAGGTTTCGTTGTGTGCCGGTTGTTTTGATTCGGTTTGCTTTCTTGCGAAAATGGCTTTGAATACAGTCCTCACAAGCGGTTGTATAAAGAAAAGCTGTGAGAGCAAGGCGAACGGGAGGTTGAAGCACACCAGCTTCAGCCAATTCGCAAGCAGCGTCAGAATGCTGAAGCCCGCGTAGTAAGGATAGTATATCCACGCCGCTATGAAGCTCATTGCGGGGCACATGATCGATACCGTGGCGCATATTATTGCGGTCTCAAAAAGCGCCGGATGCGTTTTCTCGGGATCGAACACCCTGCACGCGAGCTTAAAGGACGCGGGACTTCCGACGGTCATCTCCAGCGCATAGGCAAGGACGAATTCAACCAGCACTACCGCCCATATCGGCAGCATATTCCCAAACATCATCACGCCGCCCTGTGACTTTATCGCGGCTAAAACGCCGCTCTCTCCGGTTACTCTCATCAGCGTTTCGCCGTTTACGACGTAAAGACTGTAAAAGACGTAAGCGTGAACGGTGATAACTACCGTCATCAAAGCGAACATCGCTCTCTGAAAATTGTTTCTTGGCATAACAAATTCTCCATTCTTTGTAATTTAACAAAAAACACACGCTTTTCCGATGTAATCCGATCAAATGAGTACCGTGATCAGATTTACATTCCCTAAGGAAAAACGTGTGTCGTTCATTTATTTTGTTATTTATAGCATAACAAATTTTCCCTGAAAAATCAAAGGCAGTTTTTCACAAAAATTATCAACTTTAAAGATTTTTTTATACTTTCGAATAATCGAGAGAATTTTTATGCGTGGAGTAATATGTGTAATTATGCCGAAAATGCCGCGTCAGCCTTTGAGGAACGAATAGATCCTGCTGTTGAAATCCTTGGCTTCTTCGTAGGCGGAGTGCCCGAGATTGGGGTACATATACAGCTCGCAGTTCAGCTTTTCGGCGATCTCTTCGGAGGCTTTTGCGGTGACGATCTGATCATCCATTGCGCCGAGCACCAGCACGGGGCATTTGATATTCTCAAGTCTGTCGTAGATATCGCAGGTGAGGCATGCCTTTGCGAGGATTATAAAACGCCTGAAGTCCTTAGGCTTACTGAGTTTCGACATTATCGGCAGCAGCCAGCTGTATTTTCTCAGATATTCTTTTGAATACATTCTTTTAAGCATATCCTCTACAAGCGTCTTATACTCTCCGTTTTCCGACAGCTTTACCCAGCCGCCGACAACGCGTCTGACGGTTTCGTTCTGTCTGGAGAGCGTTACTCCCAAGACCAGCTTATTTACAAGCTCGGGGTGATTTACCGCTAGATACTGGGCGATCATTCCGCCTTGAGATACTCCGAAGACGTCCGCGCTTGTTATTCCCAATTCCCTCATAGCAAACGCCGTATCTTCGGCGATATCTTCTACGGTATAGCCTTCGGGAATGTCGGCTTTTCGGTCGAATATGTATACCGTATATTCCTTGGCGAACATACGGTACATGATCGCCAGCGACGCTGCCGCGCCCTTTACTCCGCGCAGGTTGAGTCCCGGGATCATCAGCAGCGCTTTTTCGCCTTTTCCGAAGCGTGCGTAATCCATTTTTGTGTCGCCGATCTTTAATGAAAGTTCTTTCGCGTTATAGAACATCACACACCTCAATTGACTGCTTGGATTCCTCGAAAAATAGGGAGGCTTGCGGCTATGCTCTCGCCTTGACCATACATTTTGCCGTGAACTTCGGGAATATCAGATTCATCAGCAAATACAGCAGGGAACCTGCTATTACTCCGAGAGTATTGCCGATAACGTCATCAATGCTCCCGTAGCGTGACCGGCTGAAGCCTTGCAGAAATTCGATGACAAGGGTGAAATAAAACCCGACAAGCACAGTCTGTCCAAACGCCGGGCGCTTTAATACGAACGGCAGCGCCAGACCTATCGGCGCGAACATCAGCACATTGAGCAGAAAATGGAGCATATCGGTAATACGTCCGCGGCGTATTATTTCGGGGACCAGATCCCAATGCGGGATAAGACCGAAATGGACCGGCTTATTCCACTTTACGAGTAACGTGCCGCCGATTATCAGCGCCGCCCACATCACCAGAAGCAATCCGATTATCTCATTGAGCCGTGATCTTCGGCGCACTTCTTTGAAGTCTCTTTTGAAGCTCTTTTTGTGGATGAATCTGCGGACGAACCAATATATCAATCCCGACACCAACATCAGGGGCAGAGCATTGAGGAATCCGCCAATCAGGTCTTTGATGAGCCATCTGTTCCACATGATCCCCGTCTCCTTTATAGCTGTAAGGCTGCTTCAATATCGAGATGTCGTTATCTTATGGCGCCGCGTTTTTTTTGGTTCTTAGGGAACGGTTATTCCCCGAAAGGAACAAGGTTTTTGACGGCGTCGGAGAGCTGCATTACTTTATCGCCGTTGTCGATGTCGATGAGAGTATAACGGTTGCTGCCCATGCCAAGCTCCTTCATATAAGAGAGCTGGCGGTGTCCGTGGCGCGATTCCATGCGCTCTACGAGAGCGTGGTTCTCTTTCTCGGTCATTGCGTACACGATGTCAACGCACGCCTGATCGAGCGCCAGAATATCCAGCGACGCGCAGATGCCGACGTTCGGGGTGACTACCGGCGCGGCATTTACTCCCTCACAATCGCAGGAGACAGACATATTTCTCATGACGTTTATATAGGCTATCTTTTTGCCGAAGAAGTCTACTACGCCTTTGGTGGATTCGGTCATGCGCTCCATGAATTCTTCCTCTTCGATGTCGAACGAGTGGTCGGATCTGCTGTGGATCATGCCTTTGCCTATCTTGCCGTCCGCGCAGCCGATCCCGATGTTTTTGTTGGAGCCTCCGAAGCCCGCTACGACATGTCCCTTGAAATGGGTGAGAACCAACAGCGATTCATAGCTTTTCAGGTTCTTGCCGACGGATATCTCGTCAAGCCATTTTCCGCCATTGACGGGGAGCATTACCGCTCCGTCGGAATCTATGATGTCTACGGGTGCGAAGGTCCAGCCGTTTACCTTGAGCGTTTCGCGGTGCTGTTCTGTTGTTGTTCTGTCGCCCTCGTAGTATGCGTTGGTCTCGATTATGGTTCCGCCGGGAAGCTCGTTGTCAAGGAGATTCTTTACCCAGTCGCGCGGGATTATGTTGGGACCGTTCTTCTCTCCGGTATGGAGCTTTACGGCGATCTTTCCCTCGAGGACCTCTTTTATGCGGTTATAAATCTTCGCGAGTCCCGCGGCGGACAGGTCGCGCGTGAAATACACCGTCGATTCTGTGCCCGTGCGTTCTTCATACGGTATATACTTTTCTCCTCCGAGCGTCGGAGCTGCGTTGTTCATTGCCATAATAATACCTCCTTATAGTTGCTGGTTGTTAGCGAATAGTAGCTGGTTATTCGAGTCCAAACGCTCCTGCGGTATTTCGTGGAGTGTGTATTCCTTTGTAACCGGCTACTGGCAACTATTCTCCAATAACTATTATACCACAGTTTGTCTATTTTGTAAAGAGCTTTTTGCAACGTAAATTCCCCCCCAAAAAAACCGCCGAAAAAGGCTTGCGGCTTTTCCGGCGGGGGATTTTAATGGTCGTAATGCTTGGAGACGTCCTTGAGCTTCTCGATTATGGGCAGGTGCTGGGGGCACACGCCCTCGCACTGTCCGCACTCGATGCAGTCCTTCGCTTTGCCGAATTTCTGACCGAGGTTCTCGTAATTGGAGAAGTTTATCGTCCAGCCCTTTTCTTCCAAGTGCTCGCGCATATCCTCATTATACAGCGAGAAATACTGCGGGATCGCGATCTTTACGGGGCAGCCCTCGGTGCAGTAGGAGCAGCCTGTGCAGGGGACTGCGATCTGTCCGTTTATGATCTCGGCAGCCTTGAAGCAGAGCGCTTTCTCCTCTTCGGTGAGCGGCTGGAAGTTCTCCATATAGCTGAGATTATCCTCCATCTGCTCGATGCTCGACATTCCCGAAAGCACTAACATTACGTTATCGAGCGACGCTGCGAATCGAATCGCCCAGCTCGGCACCGACATATTCGGGTCGTGGGCTTTGAACAGCTTCTCGGCTTCCTCGGGGACTTTTGCGAGCGTTCCGCCCTTTACGGGTTCCATAATGATAATGGGCTTGTTGTGCTTTAGCGCGACCTCATAGCAGGCGCGAGCCTGTACCCACTCGCTTTCCCAATCAAGATAATTTATCTGAAGCTGAACGAATTCCATTTCGGGGTGCTTTGTGAGGATCTCGTCCAGCAGCTCGGCGGTGTCGTGGAATGAAAAGCCTGCGTGCTTTACAAGTCCCTGCGCTTTCTTATCCAGCAGCCAATTGAAGCAGTTGAGCTCTTCGTATTTCTTAAGCATTGCGGCTTCGATGCCGTGGATCAGGTAGTAATCGAAATAACCCGCGCCCGTTTTTTCAAGCTGACCGTTGAACACCTTGTCTCTGTCTTCGAGGGAATCGAAAAATCCCGCGTGGAGCTTGGTCGCAAGTGTGAAGCTGTCTCGGGGGTGGCGTTCTACCAGAGCCTTTTTTACCACCGCTTCGCTCGCGAAGCCGTTGTACATCAGCGCGGTGTCAAAATAGGTGAAGCCTTTCTCAATAAAAAGATCAACCATTTTGCACACCTGCTCGACGTCTACATTTGCAGCGTCGTTTTTGTCCAGCGTGGGCATTCTCATTAATCCAAAGCCTAATTTCTTCATAGTCATTCCTCCGTATTGCTTCTCGGCAATGGCAGCGTGCGTTAATTTTAAAAACGCCCTGCTTTGCAGGGTGTTTGTGGGTTACCTTGTTGTTTTGATCAAAATGATCTTTTGTTATCGGTGAATTTATGCGGCAGAATAATTAACAACGGCGATCTCGGTCAAGGTTTTTTCAAGCTGTTCCGTGATCTGTTCCAGACGCTCAACTACAAGTGCGTTATATACGATCTCGCCGCATTGCTCGCATTTGTGGCAAGGAACATTTTTAATAATTACGATCGTATTTTCAAGCTGTTCGAAATATGTGGTCGTAGATTCCACCATATCGCCTCCGCAGCAGCAGCAAATCATTTTGGCGTCTCCTTTCGATTCATATAATTATCTTCCCAATGCTTAAGATCCGGCTCATATACTGTTATAATGTAAACTTTATTATTCCCCATACTGCAAACAAAATGCAGCGGCTTGCCGTTTGTTCTGAAATGTAATATCAGGCAGCTTGGAAAGTACTTGTCATCAGGGTATTGCTCTATGATAATACCGTTGTCAATGCCCTTGTATATATCTGCCAGCTTTATCTTCCGCTCTTTTAAACGCACAAGGGTATGGGCGCTGACCTCAATATTACTTCTGTCGGCGGCTATTGCCTGTAAGTCTTTTATGTCGATCAAAACACCGCTCCCCTCCGTAATATTCGACAAGAGCAACTAATTCTTGGTTCGTCAACCGCGCTGGCAAAGAGCACCAGCGTACGCCTTGTATGCGCGGCATCCTTGCCACGCTTTGGGCGTCCGCTCGCAACATCGTGTTGCGGCGTCAAGCCGCAAAGCAGCGCAGACAAATGCCTTTGCGGTAATCTCAAAAAGCACTCTGCAGAGCAGAGTGTTTTTTGAGTTACTGGTGCTGCTGACCGGACTTGAACCGGTACGGTATTGCTACCGAGGGATTTTAAGTCCCTTG
>JAFLUD010000097.1 GCA_022508965.1 Oscillospiraceae bacterium | reverse complement strand
GCGGCCTCAACATCCCAAATGTCGCGCGCTACCAACTGCGCTACACCCCGAAATATCTGTCGGGGAAAGATTCCCCGACAAAATTATAAAGCATTATCTGATGGTTATTTTGTTGCTTGCATACTTGAACGCGGAGGTTATCATATCGTCGGTGGAGGCAAGCTCCCAATACTTGTCGATCCCGTCGAGAACCAGCTCGTCGAGCGTATCGGTGATCGCAGCCGCGTTTCTGCCGGCGCAGGCGCACATATAACCGATCTCCTCCTCGCTGTTCTCCTCGGCGAAATACATCACAAGCAGCGTATCCTCGTTGTTGAAATGCTCGTCGTACCACTTTTCGCAGAAATCCTGCTTGTCGCCGTCGGACAGCAGGCTGCTGTCGTATTTGCGGAATACGACATACGGCTGAACTCCCAGCTTGTCATAGAAGAACTTCAGATCCCTGCCGCACTTCTTTACGTCGTCGAACCAATTCAGCTCGTCGATGATGCAGTTTTCGGTAAACTCAGCCGACGGAGTGTTTTTGCTTGCAGTGATATTTGAGTTTGTCGGAGGAGGTGTACTGTTGTTATTGTTCGGGGGATTCTGGCTTGTGGTTGAGTAACTGCTGTTCCTGTCGCCGCTGTTGCGGTCGCTGTTCTTACCGGGAACACAGTTCCCGCAGGTAACGCAGCTTACGCAGGAATTGAACACCGTAGTTGCCAACACGACCGCTACGATAACCGTCACAATGATTCCCGCTAAAACAGAGCTTAAACAACCGCCGCGCGAACGGCGTCCGCCGTAGTTGTTATAGCTCCCGTAACCGCCTCCGGGCGGCGGTGGCGGTGGCGGACCGTAGCCTCCAGCGGGAGGTCTTCCGCCCCCACGCGGAGCGCTGCCGAAACTGCTCGGTCTGCTGCTTGACGGACGGCTGTACGATCTGCCGGACGAACTGCCCGAGCTGCTCGAGCCGGGACGTCTTCCGCTAACCGAACGTCCGCTGCTGCCGCCGGGTCTCGATCCTCCTGAACCTGCTCCTGGTCTTCCCATATCTATATCCTTTCCCAAAAGTTCCAAAGTGATAAACCGCGCCTCAAAACGCTTCAGCGCTTAAATTAATTATACTACATTTTTCCTGAAATGTCAAGAGAGTTTACTGTCGGTTAAAGTAATCTATGCCTCTGTCGGGGAGAAAATACGTTCGGATATATCCGTCGGTCGAGACAATAACAAACTCGTTGGTGCTTTCGATGTAATACACGTCGTCGCCGTCCTCGGCTTCTGTCTTATGTAGAACGTTCGGGTCTGCGGGAACCCTCGCCGCCGCTTTCTCATACTCCTCCGCTGACGCAAAACCCATATCTATCCCGTGCTTTTGATAATGCTGATCGAGAAGATTCTTGTTTCTGAAGCGCAGAACGCGTTCCTCCGGCTGGCTTTGAGTGCTTGAGGAACTGCTCGATCCGATGTTTTCGGAGCTGCTTGTTTCACTGTCTGATTGTTCGGTCGAGGAGCTGCTTGACTTACTGCTCGAAGAACTGCTCGTGCTCGAATAGGAGCTGTCGGAGTAATCCTCCTCCAACAGATACTCAATAAACTCGCAGCCGGAAAGCAGCATTACCGCCGCGACTATTCCCGCAATTAACACAAAAAATTTCTTCATAAATTCCTCCTGTTTTCACCTGCATCGGATATCCGCCGTATCATTTTCCGAAAATCGTTACGAAGCCGCTTTAAATCTTTAGGGGAATAATAAAAATGTCCCGACTGATCTAAACGCTTTACTTTCACCGCGGGATTGTCGTTAAACCAATTCCCGGATCTTAGCGAAACCATTTCGTCCTTTCGCGACAAATACACCCTGCACGGCACGGACAGCCGATCTACGAGCTTTCTTGTCTTTCTTATTTCGGAAAACAGCTCTAAATATCTCGGTATCCAACCGAGATAACGGATAATGTGCATATCCCTTTCTATGCCGTAGGCTTTTTGTGCCGCTGTCGACCATTTGTCGTCGGGCTTGACGTTCCCGAGGAATACCCGCGACGAGGTTTTGATCAGGCGCGGCTTTATTCTCACCTTAAGCGGCACATTCAGCAGGAACATTTCAGCTATCGGATTTTCTGCCGCTTCCCGGATCGCGAAAAGCGTTCCCATAGAATGCGCGCAGACCACTACCCTGCTGTGCGAAGCCAGCAGCTCTTGAAGCGTCCGATGCACCTGCTGTTCCCATTCGGTCATGGACGCAGCCGAAAAGTCTTTCACGGTTCCGCCGTGGCCTTTGAGAAGAATGTTGTAGATCGTCCAATCCGGCGGAACTAAAGGGATAAACGGCTCGAAATGCTCGGGCGTTCCGAGGATACCGTGGATAAACAAGATCGCGGTATCCGAATCCTTAACACGGCGAATGTATTGCTTGGGTCTCACGGTTTTTCTCCTTTTTACAAAAAGCCCGCGCTTAAAATTGCGGTTAGTTTTTCTATCTGACCATTTTTATCAAATATTCCGTTGTGTCTTCTTCATATTTCTTTTCCTCTGTAACGATAAATCCGTTTCTCTCATAAAAGCGTATTGCGTCCGTATTCTTTTCGAGCGCCCATAAAAAAGCGATGTTGTGTTCTTTTACCGCAAAATCGAGCAATTTTGCTCCGATAGATTGACCCTGCAATACAGGCTCTACAAAGAGCTTTTTGACCTCGGTGCCGTCAACGCTTATAAAGCCTTTGACAACGCCGTCATCATAAACATAGGTATTCCGAAAAAGCTCCTCATCGGACAAAAATTTTTCCATAGCTGCGGAAACATTCAGTTCGTCAAAATAAAATTGATCGTTTTTAAAAATCGGATAGAAATTAAGCCGATAATTAAAAATTTCTATTTCGGCGATTCGGCACGCGTCATCACGGGCTGCCTGCCGAATAAGGCTGTATTCCATTTTTGCTCCTTTTATTTTTTCGTCAACAACACCACGCACTCAACATGCTTAGTCCTCGGGAAAAGATCAAACGCGCGAACCGTCTCGACCTGGTAGCCGTTTTCCGAGAGGAATTTGCAGTCGCGGGCGGCGGTCGCGGGATTGCAGGAGATCATCACGATGCGCTCGGGAGCCATTTTCACGCACGCCGAGAGCGTTTCCTCTCCGCAGCCCTTGCGCGGCGGATCGAGCAGGATAACGTCGGGAGAAAGTCCGCGCTCGAACAGCATTGAAGCCGCCTTGCCTGCGTCCGCGCAGATGAATTCCGCGTTCGAAAATCCGCTGTTCTGCGCGTTTCTTTCGGCGTTTAAAACAGCCTCGGGAACTATCTCCGCGCCGATTATTTTCGCAGCCTCACCCGCCATCGACAGCCCTATCGTTCCCGCGCCGCAGTACAGATCGAGCACGGTCTTACCCTCAGGCTGCGCGAATTCGGCGGCTTGTCTGTACAGGTTTTCCGCGGCGGGAGTGTTCACCTGATAAAACGATTTCGGCGAGATCTCCACGCTTACGCCGCACATTTTATCGGAAATCTCCGATCTTCCGTAAAGTGTGATTTCCTTTTCTCCGAGAATAACGTTGGTTTTCTCGGGATTGATATTCAAAACAACGCCCGTTATTTCGGGGAATTTTTCGGCGAGTTCCCGCGCCAGCTTATTGAACTCGGGGACCTTTCTTTTCGCCACGAAAACCGCGCATATATCCCCGCTGCAATGCCCTTTTCTGAGGAATATATGCCGCATGACGCCGTTGCCTGTTTGCTCATCGTAAACGGAGATTTTGTGCGCCTGCAAACGCGATTTTATAAACTCGACTATTTCCGAGAAAATTTTCGGCTGGAGCTTGCATTCTTCTATGGGAATAACGCGGTGAGAGCGTTCGGAGAAAAACCCCGAAACGATCTGTCCGCTTTCGTTTTTGGCAAGCGGCATTTGCAGCTTGTTTCGGTAAGCCTCGGTCTCCCCGCTTCCGCAGATCGGCAGGAACTCGGGCGACAGTCCGCCGAGCCTTTGAAACGCATCGCGGACGATATTCTCTTTTGCCGACAACTCCGCGCCGTAATTTATGTGCCTGAACACGCAGCCCCCGCATTTTCCGAACGCGGGGCAATCGTTTTCAATTCGATCGGGAGACGGCGTGAGCAGTTCTTCGACCCTTCCGTAGGCGTAGCTTTTCAGCGCCTTTACTATTCGGCAGGAAATAACGTCCCCGACCGCTGTAAACGGCACGAACACCGCCATTCCCTCAAAACGTCCGACACCGCTCCCCTCGTTTGTGAGAGCGGTGATCGTTAGAGATAAGATGTCATTTTTCTTCACGGTTGCAGTTCCTTTTTAGAGGTAAGAGGTTAGAATGATATGATCTCTTCATTTTAAATCTCGCCCAGACTCTTCGCCTTGAGATAGGCGTTGATAAAGCCGTCGATATCGCCGTCCATAACGGCGTTTACGTTGGCGTTCTCAAACTTTGTGCGAACGTCCTTTACGAGAGTGTACGGCATAAATACATACGAGCGGATCTGGCTTCCCCACTCGATCTTGAGCTGCTCGCCCTTGATGTCGGAGATCTTGTCGAGGTGCTCCTGCTCTTTAATCTGAACCAGCTTCGCCATGAGCATTTTCATCGCGAAATCCTTGTTCTGCACCTGCGAACGCTGGGTCTGACAGGCGGTGACGATGCCAGTGGGCTTGTGGATAAGGCGCACCGCCGAGCTGGTTTTGTTGATATGCTGACCGCCCGCGCCGGAAGCTCGATACACTTCCATTTCGATGTCCTCGGGACGTATTTCCACGGAAATATCCTTTTCGATCTCGGGCATTACCTCGACCGACGCAAAGCTGGTCTGGCGGCGTCCCGAAGCGTCAAACGGAGAAATTCTCACCAATCTGTGAACGCCGTGCTCGGATTTGAGGAATCCGTATGCGTTAAAGCCCTCGATGTGGATAGACGCGCTCTTGATCCCCGCGGTATCGCCGTCGAGAATATCCAGCACCTCGCACTTGAAGCCGTGTCTGTCCGACCACTTGGTGTACATTCTGATAAGCATGGAGACCCAGTCCTGCGCCTCGGTGCCTCCCGCGCCCGCATGGAACGAGACGATAGCGTTTGAGCTGTCGTATTCCCCTGTCATGAGAACAGCGAGCTTCTGTTCCTCGTAGGCTGTGCGAACGCTCTCGGCGAGGGCGTTTACCTCCTCCGCCATGGAGTCGTCGTTTTCCTCCTCGGCAAGCTCGATCATTGTCAGAACGTCGTCCAAGCCCGTGCACAGCTTCTCATAGCCCTCAATCGTCTGCTTATACTGCCCTATCCGCTGCATGACCGACTGCGATTTCTCCGGATCGTCCCAGAAATTAGGCTCGGTAGTCTTCATCTCCAGTTCGTCCAGCTTGATCTTGATCCCGTCGAGATTGAGCGCTCCGCGCAGTTCCTCGAGCTGAGGCTTCAGCGCCTCCATTGCAAGCCTTGTTTCATCGTATTGTATCATAAGAATATACTCCTATCAAAGCATTAATCTATAATATTATACCATATAATTCTCCTATTTTCAAGTATTCCCGTAAAAAAATACAAAATTCCCCATATTACTTGACAATATTTACAAAATAGTTTATAATTGTATTAGTACATCTCGGAAAGGACTGATCGTATGGATTCGGGCAAACTTAAAGGACTTAGAAATAATCTGATACTGCTGGCGGCGCTGGAGCTGATAATCGGTTTGTTTATGATCGTTTTTAACGACAAATCGTTTGATATGGTTATCAAAATGCTGGGGATCGTTGCGGCGGCTTACGGAATCATCACCTTTTTCGCCTGGCTCGTAAAGAAAGACAAAAGCGGCGGCGTTCCGATAATAATTACCTCAATTCTGGGAATTATCGCGGGCGCGTTTCTGATTTTCCTTACCGAACATATCCTCGGACTGTTTACGCTTATCGCGGGGATTTTTGTGGGGATCTTCGGAGTTATAAAGCTTCCTAATATGATCAACGTCAAAAAAGCCGGCTATAAAAAATGGTGGATCATTCTTATTCCAATCGCCTTGATAGTGGGGATCGGCATCGTTATTGGCTTAAACCGCGACTTTGACCCAACGGTTTCGTCGATCCTGCTGGGAGTCGCGCTGATCATCGGCTGCGCGGCGGACATCATCGCGACAGCAGGCGCTGCCAACGCCGAAAAACAGCTTATCTCCACGGATTCCGATAAATCGGAGAAATAATATAACAACCGCAGTAAAGCTTTGCTGCGGTTTTTTATTCTAAACAAACGCAAATTTCCCTTTTTAAACTTTTTTCATTTTCCTACTTGACAAACGTGTGGAAAAAGTGTATAATATTAAAGTCACGGAAGCGTATCGAAGTGGTCATAACGGGACTGACTCGAAATCAGTTGTA
>JAFLUD010000096.1 GCA_022508965.1 Oscillospiraceae bacterium | reverse complement strand
CTTTGCACTTCGTCGGAACAGAAGATATTTTTCCGCGGGAGACCCGCGGAAAAATTCTATTTAAATTCCGTTTTCCTTCGGAAAACGGGTTTTTATACAAGCAGAGAGCGCTATGTGTTTTGCATAGCGCTCTGTTTTTTATTGATTTGCTTCTTTCATGAACTTCTCCAGCAGTCCCGCGACGGTGTCTACGTCGATGGGCTTTGAGGTGTGGGCGTTCATTCCCGCGTCAAGACAGCGCTTTACGTCCTCGGAGAACGCGTCGGCGGTCATTGCGATGATCGGGAGGTTCTTGTCGGGGCGCGTGCTCGCGCGGATCGCTTCCGCAGCCTCCAAGCCGTTCATAACGGGCATTCTTATATCCATCAGAATAGCTTTGTAGTAGCCCACTTCGCTGTTCTCGAACATCTCGGTGCAGATCTGGCCGTTCTCGGCGTGGTCGATTACCAGCCCAAGCTCGGAGAGCAGCTCGTTCGCGATCTCCCAGTTGAGGTCGTTGTCCTCGGCGAGGAGTATTCTCACATTATCGAACCGCACGGAATCGTCGGGTATTTCCACTGCGACCGCTTCGGATACCGACGGACGCTCGCCGTTTGCGTACTGCTTCAGCCCGTAGAACAGCGTGGATTTGAACAGCGGCTTCGAGATAAAGCCCGAAACTCCCGCCGACCGAGCTTGGGATTCGATCTCCGTCCAGTCGTAGGCGGAGATGAGCAGTATCGGGATCTCGTCGCCTAAGCGTTTTCTGATCTCCTTGGCGGTTTCGACGCCGTCTATCCCGGGGAGCTTCCAGTCGAGCAGTATTATATGGAACGGATTGCTGTCTTTGTGTTCTTCGATCAGCTTGACCGCGGACTCGCCGTCCATTGTCCATTCGGCGTCGATGCCTATTTTCTTAAGGGATTCCGACGCGCCCTTGCAGATCATCTCGTCGTCGTCCACAACAAGCATATGCCAGTTGGGAAGCGTCATATCCTCGTCGCGCTCGGGAGCTATTTCGAGGTCGATCTTTACGAAGAAATGCGTCCCCTCGCCGGGAGTGCTCTCTACGTCAATAGTGCCTCCCATCGCGTCGATAATGTACTTGGTTATCGCCATTCCGAGGCCGGTTCCCTCGGTCTTATGAACGCGCTTTCTGTCTTCGCGCGTGAACGCTTCGAATATGGTCTTTTTGTATTCAGGCGTCATGCCGATTCCGGTGTCCTGAACCTCGAGGTGAACTTCGGTGTATTTCTCGCCGCGCTCGGAGGGCTTTTCATAGAGCCTTACCTCTATTCTTCCGCCGTCGGGTGTGAACTTTATGGCGTTGGACAGAAGGTTCAGAATTACCTGATTCAGACGCACGGAATCGCAGTAAACGTCCTCGTGATTTATATTATCAATGAACACGTCGAAGTTCTGCTTTTTGGTTTTGATCTGGGGCTGAACGATGTTGACGATCGACTCCATTATCTCGCGCAGAGAGATCTTCGACATCGAAAGCGTCATCTTTCCGCTTTCGATCTTGGACATATCGAGTATATCGTTTATAAGTCCCAGCAGGTGCTTGTTGGAGACGCTTATCTTTTCGAGGCAGCTTTCCACCTGCTGGCGGTTGTCGATGTTCGCCATGGCTATCGACGTCATTCCCACTATCGCGTTCATCGGAGTTCGGATATCGTGCGACATATTCGACAGGAACTCGCTCTTCGCCTTGTTTGCGTGCTCGGCTTCCTCGCGGGCGGCTTCGAGCAGCTTCATCTGCTTTTGCGTGTTGTTGTAGTAGAGAATGAAGATTATCAGGAGCGTGGTGAGCGTTGCCGCAATGCCGAAGCTGAACATCAGCGTGCGGTGTTGGTCGAGGTCCTTGATTATCAGGTTGAGGTCGCCGTAGGGCATTACCGTTATCAGAAACCACTCGGAATCGGAAAGGGGTGTGCAATATACATGGAGCTGCTCGCCCAATATCGGCATTTCATAAGAAAAGCTCTCGCGGTTATCAAGAGACTGCCGGAAGTTATTTATGAACTTTTCCGCCTCCTCATCGCTTTTGTTGAAGTTGTTGCGGATCACTTCCAGATAGTTGTTTTCATTATAGTCGGTGTTGTTGACTACGAAGCTGCCGTCTCTTCTGATAATGCGGAAATGCGTGAGGCTGTTTTCTACGTCGCGGGCGAGTATCTCGTTGATATAGTCCGCCGAGATGACCGCAGTGAGAGCAATACACTTCTTTCCGCTGCCGAGCTGATACTCCGCGGGGACTCCTATGACTATTATTCTCTCGCCGGACGAGGAATCACCGATCGCGAATTTTTTTGCGCCGTTTTTAAGCGAGCCTATAAACGGCTCGGGGTCGTCGAGGGATATTTCTTCTCCGTAGATCGTGTAGAACACGCCGTTCTGATCGAGAAACGCCATTCCGCTGTATCCGCGGATGTTGCCCTCGTAGGTGAGCCTGTCTGTAAGGGCTTTGCTGTAGGAGTTATTCGAAGGGGAAACGCTTTTGATTATCGTATCGAGGGGCGTTGTGCGAAGCGCCATCATGGTCTCGAAGTTCTGCGAGATCTTCTCGCTTATGTTCTGCATATAGACGCTTCCCACGTCGGTTATCACGCGCTGGCTGGTTCTCTTCATATTGACCATGAACACCGTGAACGAGCCTACGGTGACCAGTATCAGTATGATAAGGCTCACCAGCAAAAACTGCGTGGTTTTCTTTTTGTTCTGTTTAACGGAATTCACCACTTACCAAACCTCCATGCTTTGCGTTATGAAAGCTGTTCGAGCGCGGAGATCACTGCGCCGTGTTCTTCGCGCACTTTTTCGAGAAGCTCCGGCGCGTTGTCCGCGACGCCGCCTCTGAGCGCTTCGGTAAGCTCGGAGGAGAGCTTCTGGAGCTTATCCAGTCCAAGATTTGAGCACAGCCCCTTGAGGGTGTGCGCCATTCTGAACGCGGTTTCGTAGTCTTCGCTTTCGTATGCCTCAAAAAGCTGCTCGGCGGTCTTGTCTGCCGGGAACTTTCTTACAAACTTATCCAATATGCGCTCGGAGTTTCCCATTCGCAAAAGCGCCGAGTTGTAATCCGAGCCTATTGTATCGTAAAATTCCTTTAAGGTCATCTTAATTTCGCTCCTTTTATAATTGTTTAAGCAGCTCGCGGGCGACTTGCTTGATCTCTTCCTCGCCCTTTACTCTTATCGGGTTGTCGCCCTCCTTGACGAGGCGCATATCCCCCTGGCAGGAGAGCAGACACTCTATCAGGATGGGATTGAACGTGCCGCACTCGCCGTTGGTTATCATCTCTATGGACTTTTCGTGGCTGAACGCCTTTTTATAGCATCTCTCGGCGGTCAGCGCGTCGTATACGTCTGCCAGCGCCACTACCTGAGCGGATATCGGGATATCGTCTCCGGCAAGTCCGTCGGGATAGCCCCTGCCGTCAAATCGCTCGTGATGCCAGCGCGCTATCGCGTAGCTTACCTTTACTATCGGCTCTTCGTTATGGAAGGGGAGATCGGACAGCATCTGAGAGCCTATCGCCGAATGGGATTTCATTATCTGGAATTCCTCGGGGGTGAGCTTTCCGGGCTTATTGAGGATCGCGTCGGGAATTGAGATCTTTCCTATGTCGTGCAGTGCCGCGGCGTTGGAGATGAGGGTGATATCGTTTTCGCTCAGCTCGTACTTGTCGGTCTTCTTTACCAGCTCGTGGAGGAGTATCTCGGTGTAGTTCTGGACGTTTACAACGTGCATCGCGCACTCGTTGTTTCGGAATTCCACGATATGGGCGAGAATGTCTATCATCATGCGGGAATTCTTCTCGCGCTCGTAGAACTGATCCGCAAACAGATCAGCCAGCTTCTTCTGCTTGGCGTAAAGCGCAAGGACGTTACGGCAGCGCTTTTGCACCACCAGCGAATCGAACGGTCTGCGGATATACTCGGTAACGCCCAGCTCGTACGCCCTGTGGGTCAGATCCGCCTTGTCTTCGGAGCTTATCATGATAACGGGGATATCGTCCAGCCAGCCGTTGTCTTTCATGATCTCCAGCGCCTCGAGTCCGTCCATCTCGGGCATTATCATGTCCAACAGCACCAGGGAAATCTCGGCGCGGTGATCGCGAAGCGTTTCTATCCCCTCTTTGCCGTTTGTGGCTTCCATTATTTCATAGCCTTCGAGCATTTCTGTAAGTATTTCGCGATTCATCTCGGAATCGTCAACAATCAGAATCTTCTCCATAAATATGTACCAAAAGCCGCCGTTTTCGCGGACGGGTTTCGGTGCGACCCCCTCCCATAAATATAACTATATCAATTATACCACGAATTGCAATTTTTGTCAACATCACTGCGCTTTATTTTCCTGAGGATTTTGAAAAAATTTTTTATTTTTTCAAATACTTGACAGGCCTAACAGTTTTGTGCTAAAATAATAACGGCATGGTTTGTATTCTAAAATACTTTCTTTGAAAAGAGGACAGACTTATGAAATACAGAGTTTGCAGAGTTGGACTTAAGATCTCGGTGCTGATCGTGGCGCTGCAGATATTGATTTTTTCGGTTATGTTCCTGCTGGTGAACAACTTCGTCGGCAATGACGCCACCGAGACCGCGGTCAATATCATGACCACCGCGGCTCTCGACCGCGCGGCTATTATCGAGAATTACATAACCTCCGTCGAGGCGGAGCTTACCGCTTACAGCAGAGCAGGGGAGATCACCGCTTTGCTGAGCGATCCCGAGAATCCCGAGGCCGTTGCCGACGCTCAGAAATACACCGAGAAATTCAGCGCGGATATTTCTCACCTTGAGGGTATTTACGCGAGTGAATGGAATACCCACGTTCTGGCGCACACCAATCCCAATGTTGTGGGGATCACCACCAGAACGGGCGCTCCGCTGGAACAGCTTCAGACGCTGCTGACGCATTCCGACGGCGTTTACAACGCGGGTATCATTATCTCCCCGGCAAGCGGAAAGCAGATCGTTTCCATGTACAGGGGCGTGTTTGACGAGGAAGGCAACCCCATCGGTCTTGTGGGCGGCGGTATCTTCACTACCGGTCTTCTCGAAACGCTGAATTCCCTTCCGCTTAGCAACCTCGAGCAGGCGCAGTATTGCCTCGTGAACGCGAATACGGGCGAGTTCATTTTCCACGACGACCCCGAGATGATCGGAACTGTTGCGGAGGAAGAATTTGTAAAAGAGATCATCGGGAATGTAAACGCCGGCGAGAAGTCGGGCTATATTCACTATAACGACGGCGCA
This sequence comes from Oscillospiraceae bacterium, assembly GCA_022508965.1. Lineage (GTDB taxonomy): Bacteria > Bacillota > Clostridia > Oscillospirales > Ruminococcaceae > CAG-115. The sequence continues at coordinate 1,298 of JAFLUD010000096.1, read as the reverse complement.
GAGGAGTGCCTGGCTTCCTATACGGCGGTAAGCAACCGCGGCTGGGCGCTTATCATCACCGACAAGAACTCGGAGGTGTTCTCAAACGTCAACGCGCTTCGCAGAATGCTTATCGGTATCTGCATTGCGGGTATCGTGCTGATGTCTGTTCTGACCTATGTTATCATCGGGATTTCCATACGTCCTATCAGAGTGGTGGAGGACGGTATCCTGCGCCTTATGGACAGCGATATCTCCAGAAACGACGCCCTCGAGAAATACAACAAGCGCAAGGACGAATTCGGCACCATCACTACGGCTACCATTCGTCTGAACCGTTCGCTTAACGATATCATCGGAACGCTCGTCGACGACTGCCGCAAGCTCATGAGGAAGACCGAAGAGCTCAGCGGAAACGCTATCAGCCTTTCGGGGGTCGTTACCGATACCATTCACACTACGGAGGATTTCTCAAACATCATCGGAAACACCGAGACCGCCGCGAATACTGTTTATAACGAGATCAACAGCATCAACAACGAGGTTCAGGTTATTCTGGGCGGTTTGCAGAATACCCTCGAATTCAACAGGCAGCTCAAGGAAGAGTCCATGACTGCATACGAGAACAGCCAGAACGTTTTCAACGATATCCAGGAGTCGGTTTCCGACGCGCTTAAGCACCTTGAGGAATTCAACAAGGTAAACAGCATGGTTGTGGATATCATCGACGTTGCACGCCAGACACGAATCCTCTCCATAAACGCTTCCATCGAGGCGGCTCGCGCGGGCGAGGCAGGCAGAGGCTTTGCGGTTGTCGCGGAGGAGGTCGGGACTTTGGCGGGCGCTTCGGGCGCAACAGCCGAGAACATTCAGCAGGCCTGCGAGGACGTTAACCAGAGCGTTAAGCAGGTAAGAGAATGCTTCGATAATATTCTGACGCTGTTTAAGAGTATCGTTGAGGAACAGTACAAGTCCATGGCGGGCGATTCGGCAAGCGACAACCGCGACGGCATCGAACAGCAGATCATCAGCATCAACGATTCCACTAACGCGCTGAGCCGTTCGGTAGAGCACATTTCCGAGAGCATTATCGACGTTAGAAACGCCGCTCACGAGAACAAAACCGGCGTTCAGCATATTCTTGAAAAGAACAGCTCCAGCGAATCCATCGCGTTCAGGATAAAGGGACTTGCAGAGTCCAACCAGGCGCTTGCCGACGATCTTAACAACATCATCAGCAAGTTCAGGTTCTAAACACTTTCGTTCTGTCGAAAAAGTCTTTCGACTTTTCCGACAGGTTCTCCGCTTAAGCGGAGGTC
>JAFLUD010000095.1 GCA_022508965.1 Oscillospiraceae bacterium | reverse complement strand
GCAATCTAACGAAAAATCTGACGGCGCAATACGCGCACAATCTTTGTGCGGTGTTACCTAAATTTGTAAAGGAGAGTTTTTATGAACTACGAGATAGTAGACAGCGTAAAGAGCTTTGAAGCCGCTCTTGAAAGAGTAAGACAGGCACAGGCAAAGTTTGCGGAATTCACTCAGGAGCAGGTAGACAAGATATTTCTTGCGGCTGCCTCCGCCGCTAACAAGCAGAGGATCCCCCTTGCGAAAATGGCAGTGGAAGAAACCGGCATGGGCGTGGTTGAGGACAAGGTGATCAAGAACAACTACGCTTCCGAGCACATCTACAACGCATATAAGAACGTTAAGACATGCGGCGTTATCGAGCGCGACGAGATATTCGGCGTTACTAAGGTCGCGGAGCCTATCGGAGTTGTCGGGGCGGTTATTCCCACCACAAACCCAACCTCTACCGCGATATTTAAGTGCCTTATCTCTCTCAAAACCAGAAACGGCATCATCATAAGCCCCCACCCGCGCGCTAAGAAGTCCACCATCGAGGCTTCCAGGATCGTTTACGAGGCGGCGGTAAAGGCGGGCGCTCCCGAAGGGATCATCGCGTGGATAGACGTTCCGTCGCTGGAGCTTACCAATCTCCTTATGAGAGAATCGGACATCATTCTGGCTACGGGCGGTCCGGGCATGGTAAAGTCGGCTTATTCCAGCGGAAAGCCCGCACTCGGAGTCGGCGCGGGAAATACTCCCGCTATCATCGACGAATCCGCGGATATTTTGCTTGCGGTAAGCTCGATCATTCACTCCAAGACCTTTGATAACGGCATGATCTGTGCTTCGGAGCAGTCGGTAATCGTTTCCTCAAAGATATACGAGAAGGTCCGCAAGGAATTTGAGATAAGGGGCTGCTATTTCCTCAACGAAAAGGAGCTTAAAAAGGTTCGCAAGACCATTATCATAAACGGCGCGCTGAACGCCAAGATCGTCGGACAGTCCGCTTACACGATAGCCCAGCTTGCGGGCGTTAAGGACTGCCCCGCGGACGCGAAGATCCTCATCGGCGAAGTGGAATCGGTTGATATTTCGGAGGAATTCGCTCACGAAAAGCTCTCGCCCGTTCTCGCAATGTATAAAGTGAAGAACTTCGCGGAGGCTCTCGACAAGGCGGAACGCCTCATCGCGGACGGCGGCTACGGTCACACCTCTTCCCTTTACATCAACACTATCACGGGTGGTGAGAAGATCGCGGAGTTCTCCGAGAGAATGAAAACCTGCCGTATGCTTATCAACACGCCCTCCTCGCACGGAGGGATCGGCGACCTTTATAACTTCAGGCTCCCTCCCTCGCTTACGCTCGGCTGCGGCTCCTGGGGCGGAAACTCCGTTTCCGACAACGTTGGCGTAAAGCATCTTATCAACGTTAAAACACTCGCAGAGAGGAGAGAGAATATGCTTTGGTTCCGCGCTCCCGAAAAGGTCTATATCAAGAAGGGCTGTCTGCCTGTCGCTCTCGCAGAGCTTAAGGACGTTATGAACAAGAAGAGAGTTTTCGTCGTTACCGACTCCTTCCTCGCTAAGAACGGCTATATCAAGTGCGTTACCGACAAGCTGGACGAAATGGGGATCTCTCACACCACCTTCTCCGACGTTGAACCCGATCCCTCGCTCGCTTCCGCACAGGCAGGCGCGGAGGCTATGCGCAGATTCGAGCCGGACTGCATCATCGCTGTCGGCGGCGGCTCGGCTATGGACGCCGCAAAGATCATGTGGGTACTTTACGAGCACCCCGAGGCGGATTTCGCGGATATGGCTATGCGCTTTATCGACATCCGCAAGAGAGTTTACACCTTCCCGCACATGGGCGACAAGGCTTATTTCATCGCTGTTCCCACTTCGGCGGGTACAGGCTCGGAGGTTACTCCGTTTGCCGTTATCACCGACCAGAACACCGGCGTAAAATATCCGCTCGCGGATTATGAGCTGCTTCCGAAAATGGCTATCGTCGATCCCGATCTGATGATGAGCTGTCCTACGGGGCTTACCTCCGCTTCGGGTATCGACGCGGTTACTCACGACCTGGAGGCGCTGGTTTCCGTTATGGCGACCGACTATACCGACGCTCTCGCTAAGCAGTCGCTGAAGGTAATCTTCGATTATCTGCCGAGAGCTTACGACAGCGCACAGTCGGGGGTTCCCGATCCGGAGGCGCGCGAGAAGATGGCAAACGCTGCTACTATGGCGGGTATGGCGTTTGCGAACGCGTTCCTCGGAGTTTGCCACTCGATGGCGCACAAGCTCGGAGCTTTCCACCACCTGGCTCACGGTATCGCAAACGCGCTGCTTATCAATGAGGTCATCCGCTTTAACTCCTGCGAAAAGCCCCCCAAGATGGGCACCTTCTCGCAGTACGACCACCCGAAGACTCTCGCAAAGTACGCGGAGGTCGCGGAATACCTCGGTCTTAAGGGACGCACCGACGAGGACAAGGTAGAGGCGCTGATCAAGAAGATCGACGAGCTTAAGGACAGGATCGGCATTAAAAAGTGCATCAAGGACTACGGCATCGACGAGAAGGATTTCCTGGCAAGGCTCGACGAAATGTGCGAGCAGGCTTTCGACGACCAGTGCACGGGCGCTAACCCGCGCTATCCGCTGATCTCCGAGATCAAGAAGATGTATCTTAACGCTTACTACGGAACGTCCGACAAGGTTTAATAAAAGGAGGAAAATTCTATGTCCGATAATATTATCGCAGTTCGTTCGCGCAAGACCATTTACCGCGAGGGAGACAACGTTATTAAGGTTTTCGACACGGATTTCGCAAAGTACGACGTGCTTAGCGAGGCGCTTAACCAAGCGCGCGTTGAGAACATCGGCATCAACGTTCCCAAGGTCGTTGAAGTAAAGACCGTCGACGGAAAGTGGGCTATCGTTTCAGAATTTATCGAGGGAAAAACTCTCGCGCAGCTTATGAAAGAAAATCCCGAGAAGAAGGAACACTTCCTCGAGATGTTTGTGGACTTGCAGATGCAGGTTCACAACGCGAGCTGCCCCCTGCTCAACAAGCTCAAGGACAAGATGAACCGCAAGATCCACGAGGCGGATATCGATTCCTCGACGCGCTATGAGCTGCATACGCGCCTGGAATCCATGCCCAAGCACAACAAGGTCTGCCACGGGGACTTCAATCCCTCAAACATTATCGTAAAGGACGACGGAACTCCGTATATCCTCGACTGGAGCCACGCTACGCAGGGCAACGCTTCCGCGGATGTCGCGAGAACCTACCTTTTGTTCTGCCTGGACGGCGACACCGAGACCGCCGACGCATACCTCGATCTGTTCTGCGCCAAGAGCGGCACCGCTAAGCAGTATATTCAGAAATGGCTCCCTATCGTTGCCGCTTCGCAGTCGGTAAAGGGCAAGCCCGAGGAACGCGAGCTTCTGCTTAAATGGGCGAACGTTGTTGAGTATTTCTGAGCGAGCTTGATCGGCTGTACAGTAATAATTCCCACAAAAAAAGAACCGCCCTCGCGGCGGTTCTTTAACTGTATTACTTCATCTCGGCGCGAAGATTTGCGCTCATCTTATCAAGAGCGGCTGCCACAGACTTTAGTTCCTTTTCGGAAAGCCCTTTTAGCATCACCTGCTCTGCTTTCTCTATCGCAGCCAACAGCTTCGTATACATCTTCTTGCCCTTGTCGGTTATGGCAACGTGCGTCTCGCGGCGGTCGCTGTCGTTCTTCTCGCGCTTTACGATCCCCTCGCGCTCCATATTCCGCAGAGTTATGCTGATCGTCGGGGCTTTGAGATTGGTGATCTTCACCAGCTCCAGCTGCGTGAGACTTGCGTTTTCTACAAGTGGCTTCAAAACGTGCCGATAAGAACACCGCATCCCGATCTTCTCCATTTCACGCCGAACCATCTCTCCAAAAAGAAAGCTCGCCTCGTTTACGCTTTCGATCGGCGCGTTTCCCCCTGCCGTCAGGGTATTGTTATTCGTCGATCTCATTATGTACACCTCCTGTCAAAATAAATAACTGCCGTAATTTCTTTTGCTAATTATATTATACCTTAATTCGATAGTCGGTGTCAATCTGTTTTAGGTGAAAAATAGGTGAAAATTCACAAATTGTTGTTTTTCGTAAAGGAGCGGTTTTATGCTGAAAAGTATACTGAAGCCCGAGAATTGCGCCAAATGCCGCGTTTGCTGCGGTTTTACCGAGGAGGACAAGTGGGAGATCCCGCTGATCTTCTCGGAGATGAGGGATAGGATCGAGGAAAAGCTCGGCGTGAAGCTGCTCTTTCGCGGCGGGGAATTCGTCTTTGATATGGAATTCGACGGCGAAAAGCTCGTGTTCTGCCCTGCCGTCGGCGAAAACGGCTGCACTCTCGGGGAGCTTAAGCCGTTTGACTGTCTTATCTGGCCGTTTCGAGTGAACAGTCTCGGGGAATTTCGCGTTATTACCGTATCGCCTGTGTGTGAGACGGTGTCGGCGCTTCCGCTTAGAACGCTCTCGGAGTTCCTCGAAAAGGACGGTTTCGCGGAAAAGCTGTTTGATACGGCGCGGCTTCACCCGGACATGGTAAAGCCGTATATTGACGGGTATCCGATACTCAAAGTTGAAAAATCCGAAAATGTAAACCGAAATTAACAAAATTGTAATCTCCGATTGGTTGAAAAAGATCGGAGATTCTCTTATAATAGATTATAGAGGTGATTATATGAACTTCAACAATCTGAAGCTGTACCGAAAGCAAAACGGCTACACGCAGGAGCAGGTCGCCGAAAAGCTGGGCGTTTCGCGGCAGGCAGTCGCGAAATGGGAGCGCGGAGAATCGGTTCCCGATATCGAGAATGTCATCGCGCTTGCGGATATGTACGAGGTCACCGTCGATTCGCTGGTGAGGAACATGACCTCTCTGGAGGACAAGCGTTCCGACAAAAAGCATATGTTCGGCGTGACGCGCGTCAACGACAAGGGGCAGATAACTCTCCCCAAGAAATGCCGCGATATATTCGGTATAAAAACTGGCGACGCGCTGCTGCTGCTCGGCGACGAAGACAGGGGCATCGCGGTCGTGAAGATATCCGAGATATTCGATAAATAAAATGGAGGTTGGTTGTTATGTTGGCTATCGAAACGAAAAATCTCACAAAAAAATACAAGAAGAAAACGGCGGTCGAGGGGCTTGAGCTGTCGGTGAACGAGGGGGAGCTTTTCGCGCTTCTGGGCGTAAACGGCGCGGGCAAGACCACCACCATCCGTATGCTGTCCTGCCTTTCAAAGCCCACGGAGGGAGAATGCTTTGTGTGCGGGCACAGCTGTTCCGACAGCTCTTCGGAGGTAAAAAAGATCGTGGGTATCTCGCCGCAGGACACCGCCGTTGCCGAAAATCTCACGGTCGGCGAGAATCTGCTGCTTATGTGCGGCATCTACGGGTATTCCCCGGAAAAAACAAAAGCACGCACCGACGAGATGGTAAAGCTGTTTAAAATGGACGAGATCACAGATTCTCGGGCTAAAACGCTTTCGGGCGGCTGGAAGCGCAAACTATCCATCGCTATGGCGCTTATCTCGGAGCCGAAGGTGCTGTTTCTCGATGAGCCTACGCTGGGGCTGGACGTGCTTGCAAGACGCGAGCTTTGGAACGTTGTCGAGCAGCTTAAAGGCAAGATCACGATAATTCTCACCACCCACTATATGGAGGAAGCCGAGCAGCTCTCCGACCGCATCGCCATTATGATCGACGGAAAAATGGCCGCTTTGGGAACGCTTTCGGAGCTGGAGGAACTCAGCGGCGAAAAGGGCTTGGAAAACACGTTTGTAAAGATCGCCGAGAAGTTCGGGAAAGGAGCTTAACATGAATAAAATACGCGCTTTTTCCGTGAGGAATTTTAAAGAAATAATCCGCGACCCGCTGAGCTATATTTTCTGTCTGGGATTTCCGCTGGTTATGCTTATTATAATGACGCTTGTAAACGACAGCATCCCTGCCGAGGCGGGAATGACCATTTTCCGCATAGACAATCTCGCGGGCGGGATAGCGGTGTTCGGGCTTACGTTTTTAATGCTGTTTGTGTGCCTTAACGTTGCGAAGGACCGTGCGGGAGCGTTTTTGGTGCGGCTTTACGCTACGCCGATGCGCTCGGGGGATTTCATTCTCGGATACATACTTCCCACCTCGCTGCTGGCGGTTTTGCAGGCAATTATCACCCTCGCGGCGTCGTTTATCGTTTCACTCATCACGGGGATAAAGCTGAACGTCGGGGGGCTGGCGCTGGCGGCGCTGTCGCTTATCCCGACAATGCTGCTGTTCATCTCCTGCGGTCTGCTTTTCGGAACGCTGTTCAACGAAAAGGCTGCGCCGGGGCTGTGTTCTATAATCATCTCGCTGGCGTCGTTCCTCGGGGGCGTGTGGTTTGACGCTGAGGGCACGGGCGGTATTCTTCTCAAAATATGCAACGTGCTTCCCTTTTACCACGCGGTAAAGGCGGCAAGGCTTGCGACCGCGCTGGATTTCACGGATTATTCTCAGCACCTGCTGATCACGCTTGCGTATGCGGCGGTTATTACGGTGGCTTCCGTTCTGGTTTTCAGAGGGAAGATGAAGGCGGATCTGGCGTGATTGTTATTAAGGCAACACCGCACAAAGACCGCCCTTCGGGCTTTGTACACGTCTTGCTTGCATATTTTCCGT
>JAFLUD010000094.1 GCA_022508965.1 Oscillospiraceae bacterium | reverse complement strand
CGCGAGACAATTGGCTGGCGCAAATTGTCTCGCGAACCCCTCGAAAAACAAACCCCCGAAAAGGATCGGGGGAAGAAAGTTATTTTGTTAAAAAGGGATCGACGGTGTCAAGCCATTTGTCGGGCTGATAGATAGCAAGCTCGGCGTGCTTAAAGCCGTCAAAGCAGCGAATAACAAGCTCGGGATAGAATTGCTTCAGCATCTTCGCAGCCTTCTTGGAATACACCTCGTTGCCTTTGGTTCCGTGCAAAAACATGATCTCGGTGTTATCCGGATTCTCGCGCGGCAGGGGAGTGGTCTCACTCACCGAGCGGATCATATTTTCGATAGTGGAATCGCTCATGGTATCCGCGAATTTAAGATAGCTCGTAAGGAACCTCTCCGGCAAAAAATCCCGTTTAAAGCTCTCAAGCGTCTTCGCGTCTCTGTTTTTTGATTTGTGAATAATGCTCTTGTAAGAAACCGTCATTACCTTGTTTGAAAGCGAAGAGATCTTGACGAGCGGCGCGCCGTCCAGAACCAGCTTACGCAGCTTTATGTTGTTTCTCTCAAACAGCCTGTTCGCGATAACTCCGCCCATCGAAAGCCCGCAAACCGCGAAAACCGAGCCGCCCAGTTCTTTGTTAATGTAATTTTCTATCTTTTCCGCCTCATCGTCGACGGACAGATATTCGCTTGCCTGTTCCTCGATGTGCCCGTCCAAAGCGGGAACTACGACGAAATACTTTTCCTTAAAGAATTCGATCTGCCGCTCCCATATCTGCCAAGGGGTGAGAACCCCGTGAATCAGAACCACCGCGCCGTTGTTTTTATCACCAAACGTATGAAATACCATTTCAAACCTCCAACATTCCCAATAATATGTTGATATAATTATATCACACGATCCCCCAAAAGTCAACCGCCTGCCCTTTCTACTTTCCACTTTCCCCCTCTCCTCTTGACAAATTGAAAGAACCGTGCTATAATAAAGAAAAGGGGAATGATGTCTCCCCGGGGCGACCCGAACCGCTTTCAGGCTGATGACTTCTGCATTTTACGCAGTAGCTGTCGGCTTTTTTATTTGGAGGGAAAAGTATGTTATTGTCATTAGCGCTCATATTTCTTGTGGGAATAAGCGCAGCGTCGATATTCAAAGCGCTGAAGCTCCCGGGCATAGTCGGAATGTTGGCGACGGGAATAGTAATAGGACCGTACGTTCTCAATTGGCTCGACCCGACTATATTGGGAATATCCTCGGAGCTTCGGCAAATAGCGCTCATCATAATCCTGATAAAAGCGGGCATCACGCTGAACCTCGCCGATCTTAAAAAAGTGGGAAGACCCGCCGTGCTGATGTCGTTTTTGCCTGCTTGCTTTGAGATATTGGGCTATTTTCTGATAGCGCCGTTTTTGCTGGGAATAAACCGTATCGAAGCCGCGGTAATGGGCGCGGTGTTAAGCGCGGTATCGCCCGCGGTAGTAGTCCCGCGAATGGTCGATCTTATCGAAAGAAAATACGGCACCGAAAAGAGCATACCGCAGATGATATTAGCGGGAGCCTCCTGCGACGATATTTTCGTGATAGTGCTTTTTTCGACGTTCGTAACCATGGCGCAGGGCGGGGCAGCCAACGCCTGCGACCTGCTGAATATCCCCGTGTCAATAGTATTGGGAATATTGCTCGGCATAGCCGCGGGATTTGCGCTGTATTTTATTTTCAAGATATTTAGCGGACAAAAATTCAAGCTCCGCAGCAGCGTCAAGGTGATAATAATTATGGGAACAGCGTTCCTGCTGATGAGCGTTGAGAACGCCCTGAAAGGACGCCTCGCCCTGTCGGGATTGCTCGCGGTGGTAAGCATGGCGTGCGTGCTGAAGCTCAGAAGCCCTGCCGAAACGAGCAAAAAATTGTCGGATAAATTCGGTAAGCTGTGGATAGCCGCCGAGATAGTTCTGTTCGTGTTAGTGGGAGCCGCCGTCGATATCCGCTATACGCTGACGGCGGGCGCTGCAGCGTTGGGAATGATCTTCATCGCGCTCGCGTTCAGAGCCGTAGGAGTGATCCTCTGCCTTATCGGAACAAAGCTGACGTTCAAAGAACGCCTCTTCTGCGTGATCGCGTATCTTCCCAAAGCGACGGTGCAGGCGGCGATAGGCTCCGTGCCGCTGTCGCTGGGGCTGCCCTGCGGAAAGATCGTGCTGTCGGTAGCGGTCTTGGCAATCATGATCACAGCTCCGCTCGGCGCGTTCGGAATAGACTTCAGCTATAAACGAATTCTTATCAAAGAGGAATAAAAAATCGGGGGAACTCAATGTTCCCCCGATTTATCTTGTAATTCGCTGTCGTTTTTGTTCATTTTTTCGTTAATAAGAATGTAAACCACCGAGCAGGTAGGAACCCCCAGCAATATCCCCGGGATCCCGAGCAGCCGCCCCCCGATGATGATAGATACCAGCACCCATATCCCCGGCAGCCCGATCTTGTTTCCGACAACTCTCGGGTAGATAAGATTGCCCTCGATCTGCATGATGATAACAACGTATATGATGAATACCAGCGCCTTAATCGGAGACGCCGCCACGATAATGATCGCGCCGATTATCATACCGATAGTAGCACCTATAAGCGGGATAAGCGAGCAAACTCCCACCACCACGCCCATTGCGGGCGCGTAGGGAACTCCCAGCACCAAAAGTCCCAGCGTGACTAATGTTCCGAGAATGATAGCCTCCGTACACTGCGCCGAAACGAAGTTCTCAAACTGCGTAACGGTAAGCCGCGAGACCCTGATAATAGTCTCCGATCTTTTCTTAAAGAAGGTCCTGATAAACCGCTTGGATTGCGACTTGAGCTTATCCTTGCCCGCGAGAAGATACAGCGCGAACACCACCGCCAGCGCGAAATCCGCAATAGCCCCGACCGCCCCCGAAGCTGTTTTAAAGGAAGCCTCCAAAAGCGAGGGAATACGCTCCACCAGAGAGTCCTTTATCGAATCCAGATCGATGTATTCCTGAATAGTATTAAGATCAATCGAGAACCCCGATATCTCCAGCCCGTCGAGAATGTTGTTGATCTGTTCCTGATAGTAGGGAATGTTGGTGATCAGCATAGTAATGACGTTTACCACCTGCGGAATAACCAGCAGCAGCACCAGCGCGATCACCCCGACCACAATGATAACGGAAAAAACGATCGACACCGCCCTCACAAGCACCTTCTTTTTGGAAAGCCACTTGATTTTCAAAAGCAGCCGTTCAATAGCCTCCGCGGGAATATCGAAGATCATCGCGATAAAGCAGCCCAATATCAGCGGCGTGAAGATACGAACCACCGAGCGCACGATCTCGCCGACAAAGGTCATGTTAAACAACACCCACGCCAGCACGACCGCCGCCAGAACGATGCCCCACCGCTTGAACAAAGTTTTCTTATCTGTCTGCATAACACACTCCAATTACCATACCGTTATTTTTTCGGGGAACCACCCCCTGCCGAATATCAGACGTTACCTGCCGGAAAAATACCTCCCGATCTCGTCCATTCTGCTTTCCTGCTTAACATGGAACGGACAGCGCCCCTCACAGTGCCTGCATTTAATACAATCCCCGGCATTGACCGACAGCTTCCGATAGTGGTCTGCCGCCATATCGTCGCCCGCCATAGCGAGATCGTAGTATTTGTTGACAAGCCCGATGTCGATGCCCGCGGGGCAGGGCTGACAGTGGTTGCAGTAAACGCAGACCCCGCTCATATCCTTGGGGGTAAACGATCCGAGCACGGAATAGTCCTTTTCATCTTCCGAAATTTCAAAGAATTTCAGCAGCCGTTTTACGTCGGAAACGCTCGCGATCCCGGGCAGCACGGTAAGTACAGCAGGCTTGTCGAGCGCGTATTGAATACATTGATAAACCGAAAGCGCCTTGCCGAACGGCGAGGTACGAGCGTCGAGAAGCTGCCCTCCCGAAAACGGCTTCATCACGGCGATGCCGATGCCCTCCGCATCACACCTGCGATACAGCTCCATTCTCTCAGAGCCGGAGCCGTGCGCGTATTCGCCGTGCTGATAGTCGTACCCCGGATTTATAGAGAACATCAGCATATCAACTATTCCAAGGCCGAGAATCTTGTCGGCAACAGCGGGAGTATGCGATGAAAGCCCGATATGCCGCACAACACCCTGCTTTTTCAAATCCAGAAGATATTGCAGAACGCCGTTTTTTTGATAGTCGTTAAAATCCGATTCGCTGTCGATGCAGTGAATATAGCCATAGTCGATGTAGTCGGTTTTAAGCTCCGTAAGCTGAAAGTCGATGGAACGCTTAACGGTGTCAAGCTCGGTTGTCCAGCCGTATTCTCCCGTGTCATAATACGCCCCGAAATGCACCTGATAGAACATATTTTTTCTTACGGAAGCAAGCGCCTTTCCGTAGAAACCGAATGTCTTGTCTCCCGCCGTCGCGAGGTCGGCGTAGTTTATGCCGTTTTCATAAGCGAACTCCAGAGCCTCCACTGCGTCGCGCTCCGAAGCCTCCGAAATGTAGCTGGTACCCAATCCGATAACGCTTATCTTGTCGCCCGTCTTAGAATTTATCCTGTATTCCATAAACCCCTCCGCCTTACTTAAATTCGACGGTAACATTTCCCGTCCCGACAGCCTTTTCAAGCCCCTCGGGGTCGTCGATGTAACCTATCCGCGTATAGCTGTACGGCGTGCTGAAGCTCTCATAGAAAAGCACGATGCAGTTCGCCCCATAAAGCATGATGTCGCCGCGCTTTATCGAGCCTATCCTCTCGCTCTCCGCGGTCAGCCTGCCGTCGAGATAAAAATACTTTTCGTTGCCGTTGAGCTCGGTCATATCAAGCGTCAGCGGCAGCATCGCCTTAAACTCCTCGGCAGCCTCAGTATCATAAAATTTCGCGGAAAATTCCTTCCCGTTCACCTTAACAGTCATCTCGTTCACCTTGTTTTCGGATTTATTTTCTTCGGATTTATTCGGGGAATCCTCCCCCGATTCACCTTTTGTCGCATGGGAAACGGCGTCGGTGCCGTCATCGCTATTGTCCGTTTTTTCGGGAACCTTCTCCGCCGAAGAATTACTCTCATTCTCTTCTTGAGGATCTTCCCCCGAATTCTCGGAAACGCCGCTGACCGTATCGGAAGCCACGCTTCCGCCGCCATGAGAATTATCGCGATCCTCGCCCGATGAATCCGAATAGGATTCCGATTGCTCGCCCCCAGAGCTCCCCTCAAAATCCGAGAGCGCCGAAGAATTAGCGCGATCCTTACACCCCGAAATCATAAGCACAACCGCCAACGCCGCCGCTAATAATTTTGTTTTTTTCATAAAATCACCCCGCCGCCTTATGAGGATCATTGCAGATGATCTTCGTTTTGTTAATGTCGATCTTATCCTTTTCGAGAATAAGCTCGCCGATGCTCCCCGCGCGGATAACGCCGCCCGACGGGTTCTTTACGCTGTCGATATGCCCGATGATCTCCGCGTCCACCGTCGAATATTCAAACGCCAGAGTGGTATTTATCAGCTTGCAGTTTTTCATCACAAGGTTTTCGATGTAGCACAGCCCCTGTAAGCTCTCGATAGTGCAGTTTACAAGCGTTAAGTTTTTGGAATTCCACCCGAGATATTCTCCCGAAATAAACGAATCATAAACGGTGATATTATCGCTGTTCCAGAACGCGTCCTTGCTCAATAGCTTTGAATTGCGGATAACGACGTTTTTACAGCCGTCAAACGAATAGTTCCCCGCGAGATTGAGGTTTGAGAATTCAAGGTTCTCGCTGTTCATAGCGAGGTAATCGCCCTTAGCGGTGATGTTTTTAGCGCAAACGTTTTTGCAGCTCCATAGCGTCTCCGCCGCGTTGGTGAATTGAACATTTTCGAGCGTCACGCCATCGCAGCGCCGAAAGCCCTTAGGCGCTTCGTAAAGCGTGTCGGTCATCTCGATGTTATCGGTATACCATATACCCGCGCGCCCCATTTCAAAAACCGAGCAGTCGCGCACGGCAATATTTTCGGAATACCACAGAGGATATTTCCACTTGAAGCTGCACCCCGAAAGTATCACGTTCTTGCTGTGCTTGAGCGGCGATTCGCCGTCGTCGAATATGCTATCGTATATTTTCAAATTCGCGCCTTGGAATAACGCGCGCTCCCCGGTAAAAAAACCGTCGTGAATTTCTCTGGTCATAGTATTGCTCCTTATGAGAATATGAAAGCGCGCTCCTTATGAGAACAAGCGCCCCCACACGTTTTTATTTTTAGTGGGGATCCCCGTGCGATCTCCCCGCCCGAGCCCCTCATTTTGCGTCCTTTCTATGGTCCGGGCTCAAATGCCGCGTAGAATTCGGCTTCAGAAGGAAAATCGGCTTCTTTTGAGTAATTAATATAATAAAGTCTTGTATGGTTTTCAACAATGCTTATACCAACACTGTATCTTTCCAGAAATGCTCCCTCTGATTTCCAGTAATTAAAAAAATCATAAAGGCACCCTATTTCCTCTGGGGTTGAACCCTGGTCAATAATGTATATTATAACACCTAAACGGCCTGTATATGGATATATATCGTAGCTATCAACAATATTATAGGTGGTTGATGCGATGATTCCATTAGGTTTCATAAAACCGTCCTGAATAATTGCATCAAACTGCGCATATATTCTCATCCCATTATAACTATCAAAAAAAATTTCCCCTCCTTCTGCGCTAACATAA
>JAFLUD010000093.1 GCA_022508965.1 Oscillospiraceae bacterium | reverse complement strand
CTTCTGTTCCGACGAAGTGCAAAGACGCAAAGCGGCTTGGCGCGCAGTCGGAACGGCTCGAAAGGGCGCAAGCCGTTTCGACCTCCGCGCAAGCGGAGAACCTGTCGGAAAAGTCGAAAGACTTTTTCGACAGACTGAGCGGCAAGAAAATCTTGCCTCTTTTTCATTTAATTGTTGACATTCGAGGAAAAATATGTTACACTGAATATAGAATATTTTTTGGCAACAGAAGGTGATAATATGAAAATAAACTGGAACAGAAAATACACGACCATCGCCGTATATTCGCTGCTGGTAATTGCTTTAACGGCGCTGTTTGTGGTGTTCTTATTCAAGTTTGAGGATTTCACGAAAACATTCTCATGGGTAGGCGGAGTTGCCGCGCCCGTTATTTGCGGCATCGTCATCGCGTATGTTCTCAACCCCTTGATGATGTATTTTGAGAACCGACTTTTCGGCAAGATAAAAGACCCCAAGCCCGCGAAGAATTCAAAGAAAGCGCCGCCCGAGTTCTCGGACAAAAGCCTTCGCAGAAGAAGGGTGCTCGCGAGAATTCTGGCGCTGCTGCTGACGTTTATTGTGGTGCTGGCGGTGCTGGGCGGAATCCTTGTGGCGGTAGTGCCGAGCGTCGCAAAGAGCGTAGTAGACCTTGCCGATCAGATGCCGACCTACATCGGCGAGATGGAGGAATGGGTCAAGAAAGTTTTCGAGGACAACCCCCAGATAGGAGAATACATTTCCAGCGAGTATATCGCAAACGGCATGACCAATTTCTCCGATCTGATAAACCCGATAGCCGATTCCATAAAGCCGATGGCGGGCAATATTATCGGAAACGTTTCCTCAAACGTGTTCAAGTTTATCGGCGATTTTCTTGTAGGACTCAAGAACGTCATTATCGGATTCATAATAGCCATCTACCTGCTTTACAGCAAGGAGCGCCTGCTGGCTCAGGGCAAGAAGATCCTCATAGCGTTCCTCAGAAGAGACCGCTGCAAGGCTCTTTTCAAAGGGCTTTCCAAGAGCAACGACATCTTCAAAAAATTCATCATCTCAAATCTTCTGGATTCGATGATAATTTTCGTATTTATGCTGATAGGAACGTTCGCGATGGGAATGCCGTATCAGATGCTGATCTCGGTAGTCTGCGGACTTACAAATCTCGTTCCGTTCTTCGGACCGTTTATCGGAGCTATCCCCTGCGGACTGCTGATATTGCTGGTGGATCCCGTCAAGGTGATATGGTTCGGACTGTTCGTGCTGGTGCTTCAGCAGATCGACGGCAACGTGATAAAGCCGTTCCTTTTCGGCGAAACGATGGGACTTCCCGCGATCTGGGTGCTCATCTCGATCACCGTCGGCGGCGGACTGTTCGGTATCCCGGGAATGCTGCTCGGAGCGCCCGTGTTTGCGGTGTTCTATCTGCTGTTTGCGGAATTCGTTTCCGGCAAGCTCAAGAAGAAGAATCTCCCCGGCGAGACCGAGGCGTATGTCGACAGCTATTCCGGTGTCGTGGACGAGTATTTTTCAAGCCCGCCGCCCGAGGAGGAAGCCGCGAAGGCTGCGACTTCGGCTAAAACCGCCGAGAAAGCGCCCCTGCCGAATCCCGTAAACACCAAGCCCCCGCAAAAGCCGAATCCCAAACCGCACAAACAAAATAATATGCACAGAAAATAATAGCCTGAAATGGAATGTATACCCCTTGTCCTTCATAGAATGGACAAGGGGTATTTTTTTCAAAAACTAGCCTCTAACTTCTAATTTCTAACAACTAAAAGGACAGGGGGTGTGTTTTTTGAAAGCGATTGCGTTTATCAACGACAATATTGTTTGGGGCGCGCCGATGCTGGCTCTTATGCTGTTTACGGGAGTTTTCTTTACGGTAAAGACCGACTTTTTTCAGGCGCGGTATTTTCCTAAAATTTTGAGGAACACCGTGTTCTCAAAGCAGGAAAAGAGCGATGAGATATCGCCGTTTGCGGCAATGTGCCAGGCGCTCGCGGCGACCCTCGGAACCGGCAACATCGCGGGCGTTTCGACAGCGCTGTCGATAGGCGGCGCGGGAGCGGTGTTCTGGATGTGGATATCGGCGTTTTTCGGCATGATGACGGGATTTGCCGAGAACGTTCTCGGGATTCTCTACCGCAAAAAAGAAAACGGAAAAACCCTTTCGGGGGCGATGTATTACATCCGCGACGGTCTCGCCGAAAGCCGAAAAACGCGGTTTTTAAGCCGTCCGCTGTCGGTGATTTTCGCGGCGCTGTGCGTGGTATCCTGCTTCGGAATGGGAAACGCCGCGCAGATGAATTCCGCCGCCGAGGCGGTGAAAACGGGCTTCGGTATCCCGCCGATCGTCACCGGAATAGTGCTCGCGGCATTGGCGGGGGTGATAGTTTTCGGCGGAGCAAAGCGCATTTCCGCGTTTACCTCAAAGCTCGTGCCGCTGATGTCGGGGTTTTACATAATCGGCTGCCTGTATATTCTTATCGCGAACGCAAATCAGCTCCCCGCGGTTTTTTTGGGAATAGTACGCTCCGCGTTCGGGCTGTCGCAGATAGGCGGCGGAATAGCGGGCGCGGCTGTCAAAACCGCAGTCTCAATGGGCTTCAAGCGCGGAGTATTCTCAAACGAAGCGGGACTCGGGACCTCCGTTTTCGCGCACGCGGCAAGCGGCATAAAGGATCCCGTCGTATGCGGAATGTGGAGCGTTTTCGAGATATTTTTCGACACGATAGTGATGTGCAGCCTTACGGCGCTGGTGCTGCTGACGGCGCGGTGCGGCGCGGCTCCCGCGGGGGAGGTCCTCAAAAATGTTTCAACAAAAACGCAGTATTTTTGCCTTTATGAAAACGCCGGTCTGATAACCGAGGGGGTGAAATTCCCCGAAGAGATCAAATGCCGAAGCGTATACGGCGACGAGCTTTATGTAACGCCGCCAGACGCGCTTACCTACACGAATCTGTTTTCCGTGAAGGGGGAATTTGACGCGCAAAGCGGACGGATCGTTTCCGCGAAAATAGAACCGCTTTACGGCGTGGGACTTGCCGAGCACGCGTTTTCCGCGTCGTTTGGAAAGCCCGCGGGGGTGATGCTGGCGGTGTTGGTGGTGATGTTCGCGTTTTCGACTGTGCTCGGGTGGAGCTGCTTCGGTGCTGAAGCGGCGGCGTTCCTTTTCGGCGATAGAATACGCAAGCCGTTTTCGGCGGTGTTCATCGTGTTTGCGGCAGTGGGCGCGACGGTGAATATGTCCGCCGCCTGGGGCATCTCCGATATGATGAACGGACTGATGGCAGTTCCAAACCTCATAGCCGTGCTCTGCCTTTCCAAAAAAGTATTCTCGGCAGTAAAGAATTACACGAAATAATTTAAACGCTCCCTCGAATTTCAAGGGAGCGTTTTACATATTACTTTACACTTTCCACTGTCAACTTTCCACTGTCAAACCCCCGGCTTAGCCTTGAAGGACAGGCAGTCGGTGCACTGTACGACAGTGGGGTTTGCCTCGTGAGTGCCTACCTCGATCTTGTCGAGGGAGCAAAAATCATCGCAGCAGCAGTGGTGCTCGCAGTTGTGAATGGTGCAGCCAATGTGCTTGTTTGCAAATTCGGTTCCCATAATAAATACTTCCTTTCATAAGGTAACAGCGTTTTCGCTGTAAAAATATTATGGGCGAATTCGCGCGCGATATTCTTGGGGGATTTTATACTTGATTTTTGGGATTGCCTTCCTTGTCAAAATTTTTCTTGAGCAATCCCTCGACAACGAAAATATCAACGAACATCAAGGCAACCTGCGCTGTTGTAACTATCATGCAAACCAACGCGCCAAACGGCTCAAACCGCTCCACAGCAAGCACGGGAACGAATGCCAGAACCGTCAGCACAAGCGCCGCGAGATTGCTGAAAAAGCCGATCTTCCCAAAGGAATACTGCGCGAAAACCCACGTTGCAGGGGACTTACCCGCCCACGTTGTGCGGTAAGCCCACATTCCCCCAAATTCCGCGGGCAGCTTCCATATCACAAGCGCCGTAATCATTATGGTGATCGGCTCGAGCAGCGAACATATCATAAAAATAACATTTTCTCCCACGGTCAATGCTCCTTTTAGCCTTACAGAAATCAACGTATGGCAATTGTCAAGATAATATTGGGAATAAAGCAGCGCGACGCTGCTCACCCATCGCTGCCGCCCTTCTTTTTTCGGTGCTTCACGCACTCCGTCAGCAGGTATTCTATCTGCCCGTTTACCGAGCGGAAATCGTCCTCCGCCCACTTCATAAGCTCCGCGTAAAGCGTGGAGGAAAGCCGCAGAGGGATCTGCTTTTTGGAGTCTTTTTTTGTGGAATTATCGTCGCTCAAACGTCTTTCGCTCCTTTCCGATGGAAATAATTTATGAGAGTATCACAGCTCTTTCTTAGCGTCGGGCTGTGCGGTCAATTCGGGTTTGTCGGGGAGCTTTTTCACCATAAGCACGGTAAGCGCCACGATTATGACAACGCTGGCAGAAAACACAATATACATCAAAGGAATACCAATTACGCCCTTTTGATAAAGCGCCGCAAAAACGTCTACTGCCGCGTGCATGAGTATAGCCGCGGGATAAAGCCACAGCTTTCCCTTTTGGGAAACCGCCTTATATACCCACACAGAAAAACAAACGTGTACCGTCATCGCTAAAATTCTCTCGAAGATAGTTAAACCCACGTTTACAAAAGTGAAGCCCGAAGCAACGCTCAGCTGATCGACCGCGGCATCGACTTGATCGGGAGCGGTCCCGAGGAGCTTCAAAAGCTCATCCATTCCCATGCTGTTTATCAACATTCCAAGCGCTATATAAGTGATCATATTCGCCGCTATCACAAACGCCGCCTCAAAGCCGCCGTGACCCAGGCCCATCATGATAGAGTTCTTGGTGGTGTAGTGCTTTTTCATGAGAGTTTTGTAGGCAACAAACCGCCCTGTTTCTTCAAATACACCCGCCGCCAGCGAGCCGTAAATTACATACCACACCACGCTGTCGCCGATTATGGGAAGCATCACCACATGAAGCAGCGATTCAAGTATCAGCGCGAACAGGAAGAACGTTCCCGCGCCGATAAACACCGCCGGCAGCCACGCGTCCTTGACCTTTTTCTTGTAGATTATAATTGCCAGAACGGGAATAACGACCGCCAGCAGCGCGGTAATTCCCAGCGCCGCAAAAGTCTCTCCCGAAAAAGTGATATTCTTGTCCATAATTACCTCCTTTAATTTAAATTGACAATTGATAATTGATAATTGTAAATTTCGGTTGCACCTTCGGTGCATATTTAAATAACATCCGCGAAGCGGATACCTAAATTATCCATTCTCCATTATACATTATCAATTAAAAAAGTCCATTCTCCATTATACATTATCAATTAATAAATGCTGCCGCTGTTTACTATCGGCTGAGCGTCCTTGTTTCCGCAGAGAACTACAAGCAGATTGCTTACCATCTGCGCCTTGCGTTCCTCGTCAAGCTCGCAGACCTTGCTCTCGCTGAGCTTTTCGAGAGCCATTTCCACCATTCCCACAGCGCCGTCAACTATCTTCTGACGCGCCTCGATTATAGCGGTCGCCTGCTGTCTCTGAAGCATCGCCGCGGCGATCTCCTGAGCGTACGCCAGGTGAGTGATGCGCGCCTCGATTATCTCAAGACCCGCGACTTCAACGCGCTCCTGCAGCAGCTGCTTCAGTCTTTCGGAGACCTCCGTTGAAGAACCGCGCAGCGTTTTTTCGTCGGAATCGGTGCTGTCGTAAGGATAGCAGCGCGCCACGTCGCGCAGTGTGGAATCCGCCTGTATCGACAAAAACGTGCGGAAATTATCCACGTTGAAAACAGCCTTGGCGGTGTTTACAACGCGCCAGGTAACCATAATTCCCACCTCAATGGGATTACCCGAGAGATCGTTTATTTTCTGGTGACCGTTGTCGTGGGTCATCGTTTTCAGCGAGAGCTTTGCGGGGTACATCTGCATCTGCGTTGCCGAAGTGCCGGCAACGGGGTTGATATTGACGACCGCGCCGCTTCTGGGAGCCACCGCCGACGAGAACGGGTTCACGAAAAAGAATCCCTCTTTTTTAAGAGTGCCTATGTACTTTCCGAACAGCGTCAATACAAGAGCCTCGTTCGGGCGCATTACCTTAAGTCCCATAAACGGGATCCAGCCCAAAATCAACCAGACTATCCCGACGCCCAGCAAAATGCCGCCCAGGGGATTGCCGCCGTCCGACAGCTCCAGCAAAAACCCGCCGTAAATCAGCACCGCGAACGCCGCGAGATACAACAGAACAGTTAAAAACAGCATTGCCCAGCCGTTTGCGGGGTGAATCTCCTTTTCCTCGTAGATCATTTTTTTATTCTCCATAATGACACATCCTTTCGGTGTAGAAAATGATATCAAATTGATATCTTAATGAGATTATACCACATCCCGCAAAATTTGTCAAGTGTTTTTGAATAAATTTTTCGGGGAACTTAGTGTTGCTGTTTTGGGGTTGTGTGGCTTCTGTTGTTCGGGAACTCTGTGTCGCTCTGGTGTTGTTGTTGGTGGGTAACAGAATTTTGTTCCCGTCAAACCAAACGCTGACGACGGTTTGCGGGGGAACACCCTTCGGGGAAAGGGGGAAAGAAAAAAATCGGAAAAAAGCGGACATTTCCCCCTTTCCCCTACGGGTTTTCCCCCGCTCCCCCTTT
>JAFLUD010000092.1 GCA_022508965.1 Oscillospiraceae bacterium | reverse complement strand
ACCTATGACCCTCTGCTTGTAAGGCAGATGCTCTCCCAGCTGAGCTAAACTTCCGAAGAATGGCAAAACAGCCAATGATTGTTAAGAAAAAGACATATTCCTCAACGACTATATTATTTTACACCATTTGTCGAGGTTTGTCAAGGGGTTTTGGTGAAAAACAGAATTTCTGTTAATATTGACGAAAAACGCAAAAAATGCAGAGCGCGTTTATGCGCAAAATTATCAATTTGCACAAAAATAAGGAAAAAATTACAACTGATATAATCGCCAAAAACGAGCAAAATAATCATGAATACACAGAGGGGAGGAATTATCTTGGATAAAACAGCATTGACGTTACTCATCATCGGCGGCTTAAACTGGGGCCTTATGGGAATTTTCCAGTTTGACGTCGTGGCGTGGTTGTTTGGCGGATCGGGTTCTTTGCTCAGCCGCTTGGTTTATATAGTGATCGCTCTGGCGGCTTGCTGGTGCGTTTCCTTGCTTTTCCGTAGAAATTCGCTGGCAGAAAGCGCATAAATCATTCCCGCAACCGAAAGGTTGCGGGAATTCATTTTACTGTCAACTGTCCACTGCAATAACCCCTCCGCCGACAACGGTGTCGCCGTCGTACAGCACCACCGCCTGCCCGGGAGAGATTGCTCTCTGCGGTTCTTTAAAACGGATAGTAACCGTTTTGTCCGCGTTGGAAACGGCAACGGCACGCGCCTCTTTAGCGTGATAGCGCGTCCTCACAGAGACCTCGATAGGCTCTGCGGGCGGCTCGGGAAGGGAGATCCAGTTGAAATCCCGCGCGGTAAGCTCATCGGAAAAAAGCTCCTTTTCCGTTCCGAGAATAACCGTGTTGCTTTTCGGGGACTTCTTGCAGACATAAATCGGCTCGGAGTAGGATATCCCAAGCCCCTTGCGCTGCCCGACCGTGTAATGGATAAGCCCCTTGTGCTTTCCGAGTACTGTTCCGTCGGTTCCCACAAAATCCCCCTCGGGATAGCTTTTTCCGCTGTATTCGCGGATAAATCCCGCATAATCCCCGTCGGGAACAAAGCAGATATCCTGGCTTTCGCGTTTTGCGGCGTTGAGAAGCCCCGCGTTTTCCGCAAGCGAGCGAACGTCGGCCTTGTCGGCAAATTCCCCCAGCGGAAGCCGCGTGTGCGCCAACTGCTCCTGAGACAGAAAATACAGCACATAGCTCTGATCCTTGGCAGCGTTCAGCGACTTTTTGAGCAGCCAGCGCCCCGTGTTCTCATTAAATTCGATCCGTGCGTAGTGCCCCGTTACAATAACATCGCAGCCCAGCTCCTCGGCGCGGCGGTAGAGCTTGCCGAATTTGAGAAAGCGGTTGCAGTCGATGCAGGGATTTGGCGTTTCACCGATCTCATAGGAACGCACGAAGTTGTCAACGACATTCTTGTTGAATTCCTCGGTGAAATTGAATACATAAAACGGCATACCGAGCTTTGCGCAAACTCCGCGCGCGTCCTCGGCGTCGTCGGCGGTACAGCAGGCTTTCTCGGAGAACTCGCCGCCGCTCTCGCGCAGCTTCATCGTAACTCCCATGCACTCAAAGCCCGCGTTTTTCATCAGCAGAGCCGCCGCGGAGCTGTCCACGCCTCCGCTCATCGCTATCAGCGCCTTAGCCATTGCCAAGCTCCAACATTCTGTCGATGCACAGCTTTGCCGCCAGCCGTGTTTTTTCGTCCATAAGGATCTCCTCGCCGCCGTCTCCGGAAAGGCAGTGAAGAACGCTTGAGAGCTTTGTAAGCTGCATATTGTGGCACACGAAATCCTTTGAGAGCGGATAGAACCGCTTTTCGGGACAGTCGATGCCCAGGTGCTGAACGATGCTGTTTTCGGTGCCGATTATGAATTCTTTTTTCGGGGAATTCTTAGCGTAATCCATTATCTCGGTGGTGGAACCGACAAAATCCGCTTTCTCAACCACCTGCGCGTCGCACTCGGGGTGAACCAGCAAAAGTGCCTCGGGGTGCGCCGCGCGAGCCTTTTCAACGTCCGCGGCGGAGAATTTCGCGTGAGTGGGGCAGCAGCCGTAAACCGTCTTTATCTCCTTTTCGGGACATTGCTTGGCGATGTATGTTCCCAGATTCTTGTCGGGAATGAACAGTATCTTATCCTCGGGCATTTTCTTGATAATTTTAGCGGCGGAGCTTGACGTAACGCAAACGTCGCAGAGCGTTTTAAGCTCGGCGGTGGTGTTTATGTACGCCACGACCGCGTGCCTGGGGAACTTCTCTTTAAGCTGAGAAAGCATCTGCGCGTCGATCTGCTCCGCCATAGGGCAGCCCGCGTCGGGTTCCGGCAGCAGTACGCGCTTTTCGGGGCAGAGAATTTTCACCGTCTCCGCCATAAAGCGCACTCCGCACATCATAACCGTCTTGTTCGCGGCTTTTTGGGCGTTCTGCGCCAGCCCGAAGCTGTCGCCGACATAATCCGCGATCTCCAGAATATCATGCGTCTGATAGCAGTGCGCCAGGATACACACATCCTGTTCCTTCTTAAGCTGCAAAATCTTCTCTTGTATATCTTTTATCATAAGTCCTCCTTTTAGAAGTAAGAAGTTAGAGGTAGGAAACGAAAGAATAGAGGTTTAGAAATCTTACCTCTTACTTCTAAATCTCTAACTACTAAATGCAATAATCCCCGCCGTCGGAATTCCGGGCGATCAGATCGCTGAGGGTGATCCCGTCGAGGTATTCGTTGATGACCTTGTAAAGTCCCTCCCAGACGGGCAGGGTAAGGCACTCGGCGCGGTTGTCGCAGCGATTCTCGTCGTATTGCAGGCAGGCGACGGGCGCGAGGCTTCCCTCGGTGACGCGAAGGATCTCGCCGACGGTGTATTTTTCGGGCGGCTTCGACAGCGAGTACCCGCCCTGATAACCGCGGTTGGTGCGCAGCAGCTCCGCTTTATTCAGAAGCGGAACTATCTGTTCCAGGTATTTTTTGGAAATATTCTGGCGCTCGGCAATGTCTCTTAGAGCCACGACCCCGTCCGCCTGATGCATCGCGAGGTCTGCCATCATCCGCAGCGCATAGCGCCCTTTGGTGGATATTTTCATTCTTGCACCCTCTTTGAAAGATTTCTCTAAAGCTATTATACCACTAAAAAACTATCTTTTCAATAGGCTTTGTGTAATTTTTTTCGGGGAATTTTCCCCCTGCGGTTTTTTGCATGTCAAAAAATATTTAATATGTCCTTAAAAATTTTCAACAAACCCTTTACTTTTTGGCAAAAATGTGATATAATTAAAAAAACGCACTAAAACGAAAGGAAAAATCTTATGTCAAAGTCCATACTTATCACAGGCGGAGTGTCAAGCGGCAAGTCAAGGTTTGCGGTCTCGTATTTTGCGGGCTGCGATTATGTGCTGTATCTTAAGGTCGGCACGCAGGTGGACAAGGACCTTATCCACAGGATCGAGTTCGCCAACGAAAAGCACGGCGTGGAGTGGGATATCTTAACGACCGAGCAGATGACTCCCGCGGAGCTTGTCACCGACCACAAGTTCGTGATCTTCGACAGCTTAAGCTCCTTTACGCGTCTGGCAATGAAGCAGCTTTCTCCCGACGCGGCTCCCGACGAGGCGAAGAAAAAGGAGATCGAAAAGCGCGTTATCGACGAGGTAAAGGCAGTCGAGGAACGCGTGGCGGAGAACAACGGAAGTCTCATCATCATAACCGTTGAGACGGGATTTTCGTCCACCGCTGACGACAGCTCCGTTTCGGCGTACAGAGATATCCTCGGCCGCGTAAATCAGCGCATAGCAAACACCACCGACGAGGTGTTCTTCTCGGCGAGCGGTATCCAGTTCAAGATCAAGTAAACGGTAAATAATTAATGGAGGGCCAATATTATGACATTTGAAGAATTCATTATGCAGGCACGCGAAATGAACGCGTCGGATATCCACCTTACCGTGGGAGCACCTACGGTTGTCCGCGTAAACGGAGAGCTTGTAAAGTATCAGGAGCTTTCCGATCAGGTCGTTCACCGCACGATAGTTTCCATTCTTTCCGCTGAGCAGGAAAAGATGCTTACCGAAGGCAAGGACATAGATTTCTCCTTTGAGCTGAAGAACGGCGCAAGACAGCGTGTAAACGTGTTCCATCACGGCGGAAGACTCGCGTGCTCGATCCGTTTGCTCAATGCCAAGATCCCTCAGCTTTCCGATCTGGGGCTACCCGACGTACTGCTCGATCTGGCGAAAAAGCGCAGAGGACTTATTCTGGTAACAGGTCCTACCGGTGCCGGAAAATCCACCTCGCTGGCTTCCATGATCCAGCATATTAACCTTACCCGCGCCTGCCACATAATCACCATCGAGGATCCTATCGAGTACCGCTACGATCAGGCTAAGGCTACTATCCACCAGCGCGAGATCGGACGCGACGTTCCGACGTTTGATTACGCTCTTCGCAGCGCACTTCGTGAAGACCCCGACGTTATCCTCATCGGTGAGATGAGAGACTATGAGACTATCTCGCTCGCAATGACCGCTGCCGAGACGGGTCACTTGGTATTCGGAACACTGCACACCAGCTCCGCTTCGCAGACCATCGACCGTATCATCGACGTCTGCCCGTCTCAGGCAAAGGAGCAGGTTCGTATGCAGCTTGCAAATATGATTCAGGGAATCATCGCGCAGACGCTTGTTCCCACCGCCGACGGCAAGGGAAGATGCGCGGCTGTTGAGGTAATGCTCGGAACCGACGCTATCAGAAACCTCATCCGCACAAACAAGATCACCCAGATGGAATCCACCATGCAGGGCGGTACTACCATCGGAATGCAGACGCTTATCGAGAGCCTTTTCAGACTGTACAAGGCAGGCAAGATCAGCTACGCAACCGCGATAGAGTATTCCAACAATCCCACAGAGATGGAGAAGAAGCTGCTCGACGGATGATATAATGATGAAATACATAAATACCGTCTCGGCGATTGTGCCCCTCTTGATCCCTATAATAACGGGCGTTTTTGCATTAAGCATCGCTTATGTGATTCTCGGGCTGGTGTGCACTTGGACGGTGGCTTTGGTGCTCTTGCTCGAAGGTATTATATTAAAGCTTGTTAATATCAAGGTGAAGTGGCGTTCTTTTTCAATATACTCTACGGTCTTGCTTATTCTCAGCGGCATTGTTATAGTGCTGAGCCTGATCTCAACGCTTTTCGGAGTAACGGTTATTGGAAACCTCAACGACGATACTGCAATGATGGCTTGGATGAATTACCTGACATTCTCAATTGGAATGGTGATTTTCAGCCCGCTTGGAACAGTAGGCGCGCTTTTGGAAATTATCTACCGACAAAAGCGAAAAAAACTGCTCAGAGGTTTTGCTGTGACGCTGATAGTGTTTGCTGCATTCTTTTTCGTGCTGACCATTGGGGTAATGATATGGGCGGGGGCATATTTCGCACCGGCATAGCCTGTGTGGAATTTACATTACACGCGCTTTAAGAGGACGGTTCGTAATGCTTTCAGCAATAGTAACAATAGTAAAATTTATAATCAGTAATGTTGACACCGCTACATTTGCGTTCCCCATATTATTATTAATATCAATACTTTCCAGCATGATTTGGGGTACGGTTACCTTTTACAGGTTAGGAACTATCATAGTCATGCCTGTGTTCGGTTTATGTGCGGCGGTGTTTATTCTCGTCTCGGGCGGGATAATAAAGCTCGTGAACATAAAGCTCAAGTGGCGTTCATTCAAGATTTACTCGAATGTGCTGCTGATAATCGGCGGGTTGTCCGCGGTTGCCAACATAATCTATGCTGTTGTTTGCGCTGCCTTTATTTTATCAAAGCCGGATGGGCTTCCGACGGCAGGAGTTTATTATTACGGAGCGTTTGCGGTATGTCTTGCAATGATCGCTCCGCTGGGGATAATCGGAATTCTTCTGGAATTGATTTACAGAAAGAAGCAGAAAAACGTGTTCAAGGGCTTTTCCGTGGTACTGCTGACGCTGGATGCAGAAGTCTTGGCGGCAACTCTCGCGGTTATAATCTGGGCAGCAGTGTCATTTTTTTAGAGGGAGCTTTTGAATGCTTTCAATAATAAGCATACCGTCCGGCGGTACGCATCGCACCGGCTAGTCCTCGGGAATTACCCGGCCAACCAGTTGGCTTTTACTCTCGTCAGACGTCGTTCTGCTGAGAACGTTCTTTTCTGTATGGCTATAAGTTTATACATAAAACAAAACATAATAACATAACAAGGAGCGGCAAGGCGAGCCGCTCCTTTTTGTTGTGAAAATTTTGTCGTCAAAAGCTCAAAATCCCCTTGAAAAAATTGACGGGGTGATGTATAATATAAATGTATGGCAGGCGAGATTAGGCAAACTGCACAAAATCCGCCGCTAAATTTCGACAAAGGAGAAACAAAGTATGACTTATTCTCATGAAGTTAACGCAATGTGCCCCGTAGCACAGGGCGTGGCTCACGGCTGTGCCCCTATTCCCGAAGAGGCGAAGTGGGTAAAGGCAAAGGAAATCAAGGACATCTCGGGATTTACACACGGCATCGGCTGGTGCGCTCCCCAGCAGGGAACCTGCAAGCTCTCGCTCAACATCAAGGAGGGCGTTATCCAGGAAGCGCTTGTTGAAACTATCGGATGCTCGGGTATGACGCATTCCGCGGCTATGGCGGCGGAGATACTTCCCGGCAGAACCATTCTTGAGGCTCTCAACACCGACCTTGTATGCGACGCTATCAACACCGCGATGAGAGAGCTGTTTTTGCAGATCGTATACGGAC
>JAFLUD010000091.1 GCA_022508965.1 Oscillospiraceae bacterium | reverse complement strand
CACCCCATGACGGGCTATGAACGCTTGCAGACCCTACACGGCATTTTCCACCCGGAGGGCGAGCCGTTTTCGTTCTCCTTTGACTGGCTTGCCCCGTCCGGGCTTTCCACAAAGGACTTTATCGCCCCGTCCTCTTTCCGTTTTGGCGAGGGCAGGACGTTCCGCATGGGGAAGAAAATCGGCGCGGTATCGTTCCTTGAAATCCTTGCGCCGGAGCTGAACGACCGTATGCTTGCGGACATTTTAGACCTTGAAACGGGTATCATTGTCAATCTCCATATCAAGAGTATCGACCAGACCGAAGCAATCAAGACCGTAAAGCGCAAGATCACCGACCTTGACAAGATGAAGATCGAGGAACAAAAGAAAGCTGTCCGCGCCGGGTATGACATGGATATTATTCCGTCCGACCTTGCCACTTTCGGCAGCGAAGCAAAAAATCTCTTGCAGGACTTACAGAGCCGCAACGAGCGAATGTTCCTGCTTACGTTCCTTGTGGTGAACATGGCGGACACAAAAAGGAAGCTGGACAATGACATATTCGCAGCGGCGGGTATCGCGCAGAAATATAACTGCCGATTGACCCGCCTTGACTACCAGCAGGAAGCGGGCTTTATGTCGAGCGTCCCACTTGGGGAAAACCTTATCCCCATTCAAAGGGGGCTGACGACTTCAAGCACCGCTATTTTTATTCCCTTTATCACGCAGGAGCTATTTCAGACGGGCAAATCCCTTTACTACGGCTTAAATGCCCTGTCTAACAACATGATACTCTGCGACCGAAAGAAGCTGAAAAACCCTAACGGGCTGATCTTGGGAACACCGGGCAGCGGTAAATCCTTTGCGGCAAAGCGTGAAATGGCAAACGCCTTTCTCATTACCGACGACGATATTATCATCTGCGACCCGGAAGCCGAGTATTACCCGCTTGTGCAGCGGCTTCACGGTCAAGTGATACGGCTGTCCCCGACGACGGCGCAGTATGTAAATCCTATGGATATTAACCTTAACTATTCCGAGGACGACAACCCGCTTGCGCTGAAATCTGACTTTATCCTTTCCCTCTGCGAGCTTGTCATTGGCGGCAAGGAGGGCTTGCAGCCCGTCGAAAAGACCGTCATTGACCGCGCCGTGAGGAACGTCTACCGACCTTTCCTTGCTGACCCCGACCCGGAGAAAATGCCTATCTTGGGCGACCTCTACAACGAGCTTTTGCAGCAGCCGGAGCCGGAAGCGGCGCGTATCGCGGCGGCATTGGAGCTTTACGTTTCCGGCAGCCTTAACATCTTCAACCACCGTACCAACGTGGAGCTGAATAACCGCCTTATCTGCTTTGACATTAAGCAGCTTGGAAAGCAGCTTAAAAAGCTGGGTATGCTGATCGTTCAAGATCAAGTATGGAACAGGGTGACAGTCAACCGGGCAGAAAAGAAATCCACGCGCTACTACATGGACGAATTTCACCTACTCTTGCGTGAGGAAGAAACCGCCGCATACAGCGTCGAGATTTGGAAGCGTTTTAGAAAGTGGGGCGGCATACCGACCGCGATCACGCAGAACGTCAAGGACTTGCTTGCTTCCCGTGAGGTGGAAAACATCTTTGAGAACAGCGATTTTGTCCTTATGCTCAATCAAGCTGCCGGCGACCGTACTATCCTTGCGAAGCAGCTCAACATATCGCCGCAGCAAATGAGCTACGTCACCCATTCCGAAGCTGGCGAGGGGCTTTTGTTCTACGGCAACGTCATTCTGCCATTTGTAGATCGCTTCCCGAAAGATACCGAGCTTTACCGTGTTATGACGACGAAGCCGGAGGAAGTAGGCGAAACGTGAGCAGACAGTTAAAATCCCGTGACAAGATCACGCAGAAAATGACCCGTGACGGGCTGGTAGAGGTAAACGAAACCAAAGAAACCGAAAGGCGCATAAGCCGCCGGGAGCAGGAAACCGACTTTACAAAGCCCACCGACCGCGCCGAGCCGGAAACACAGCCGGGAAAACGGAAAACCATACGGCAGCCAACGCAGGAGCAGCCGGAACAGGCAGCGCAGCCGCAGGACGCGGCCGCGCCGCTTGACCCCGTATCTTCCGGCGCACCGCCACCGTCCCCGGCGCAGGGCTTACCCCACAGGCAGGACACGGGAAAAGCCGAGCGCGTCATGGAACATATCGACGCAGCCCATACCCGGCAATCCAGTAAAAAGGCAGCACAGAGGGCGCAGCGGGAAGCACAGACCCGCGCCCATTCGTCCCGCTTGCAGTTTACCGACGAGGAATTAGCCACGCCGGAGCTTGCCCCCTATATCGAGAAGTCCAACAAAGCGGCTGATCGGCTGGACGCAGCAAAGGCGGCTATCCCCAAAGAAAAGAAACTTGTCAAGGAACGCACCTTTGACGAAGCCACAGGCAAGGGCAAAACCCGGCTTCATTTTGAGGAACGGGAAAAGCCTATCGGCGGCGGCAAGGGAGCAAACCCGCTTTCCCGCCCGGTACAGGAAGCGGGCGTTTTCGTCCACAACAAGGTACATTCCGTTGAAAAGGACAATTCCGGCGTGGAGGGCGCACACAAAACCGAGGAATTAGCCGAGCGCAGCGCAAAGACAGGAGTACGGAAAATCCGGGAGGGCTACCGCAGCCATAAGCTGAAACCCTACCGGGCGGCGGCAAAGGCAGAGAAAGCGGCAGAAAAGGCAAACGTGAATTTCCAGTATCAAAAGGTGCTGCACGATAACCCGCAAGCTGCTACAAATCCCTTGTCCCGTTTTCTTCAGAAACAGCAGATCAAACGGCAGTATGCAAAGGCGGCGAAAGCTGGCGGCGTGAAAGCTGCACAGACCGCAGCCGAGAACACAGCGAAAGCGGCAAAGAAAACCGCCGAAGCCACGGAAAAGACAGCTTCCTTTGTCGTCCGGCATTGGAAAGGTTTTGGTATCGCCGCTATGGTGCTGCTACTGTTCATTATGATTTTTTCCGGGCTGTCGTCCTGCTCCGCTATCTTTTCCGGCAGCATGAACAGCGTACTTGGAACGTCGTACACGTCGGAGGACGCGGACTTAGTTGCCGTGGAACAGGCGTATTGCGGGCTTGAAAACGGGCTGCAAAATCAGATCAACAACATAGAAAACGACTACCCCGGCTATGACGAATACCGTTATGAGCTTGACGGCATTTTCCACGACCCCCACGAATTAGCGTCCTACTTAACTGCCATGTTCCAAAGCTACACCCTTGCAGACGTACAAAGCGAGCTGCAACGGGTATTTGCAAAGCAGTACACGCTGACGCTGACCGAGGAAGTGGAAGTACGTTACCGTACCGAAACGAGGACGGGGACGACCACCAGCACAGACCCGGAAACGGGCGAAACGATCACCGAGGAATACGAATATGAGGTTGAAGTCCCGTACAACTATTACATTCTCAATGTGAAGCTGACAAACCGGGCTATATCCTCTTTCGCCGGGGAAATGCTGACCGCTGAACAGCTTGAAATGTTCGGTGTGTATTTGCAGACCAGCGGCAACAAGCCCTTAGTCTTTGGCGGCGGCTCTGCCGACCTTACCCCGTCCGAGGATTTAAGCGGCGTCCACTTTGTAAACGGTACGCGCCCCGGCAATCAAGCCGTTGTTGACATTGCAAAGGCGCAAGTCGGAAACGTGGGCGGGCGTCCTTATTGGAGCTGGTACGGCTTTAACAGCCGCGTTGCATGGTGCGCCTGTTTTGTATCGTGGTGCTATAACCAAATGGGCTTATCCGAGCCGTGTTTTGCCGCCTGTCAATCGCAGGGTGTTCCGTGGTTTGTTTCCCACGGGCAATGGGCTGACCGGGGTTACAGCAACATAGCCCCCGGCGACGCGATTTTCTTTGACTGGGACGGCGACGGCAGCGCAGACCATGTAGGGCTTGTGATCGGCACAGACGGAAGCCGTGTATATACCGTTGAGGGCAATTCCGGCGACGCCTGCAAGATTAAGAGCTATCCCCTTGACTATGCCTGTATCAAAGGCTACGGGCTGATGAATTGGGATTAACCATTTTGAAAACTGAAAGGAGTATCAGACATTGGCAAATAGAATTGACCGTATCGACCGAGAAATCCAAAAGACCCGTGAGAAGATCACGGAGTACCAAAACAAACTGAAAGGGCTGGAAGCGCAGAAAACCGAAGCGGAAAACCTGCAAATCGTCCAGCTTGTGCGCTCTATGCGCCTTTCCCCGCAGGAGCTTACCGCTATGCTTTCCGGCGGCGGTATTCCCGGCATTGCTGCCGCCCCTGCAAATGATGAAGAACAGGAGGACAACGCAGATGAAGAATAAAAAGCATTTCCGTATCTTTGCCGTCATGCTTGCCGCCGTCATGTGCTTGTGCGGCTTTACCACGACCGCCTATGCGGGCGGCGGCGACGACTACGGGGAAACCGAGCAGACGACGCCCACCGAAACCCACACCGACCCGCAGCCCCTTACCCCGGAGGGCAACATGAGCCTTGTTGACGACATATCCGGCGACGCTGCCGGGGATAAGCAGTTTATCGTCGTGCAGAGCAAAAACGGCAACTATTTTTACATCGTCATTGACAACGCAGCCGAGGGCGAAAACACCGTCCATTTCCTCAATCAAGTAGACGAAGCCGACTTGCTGGCGATCATTGACGAGGACGGCACGACGACCACCACACCCGCGCCCGCTGTATGTACCTGTACGGATAAATGCGAAATTGGGAAAGTCAATACCATGTGTACGGTATGCAGCACCAACTTAAACGCCTGTATCGGAACACCGAGTACACCGCAGCAGCCGGAGGAAACCGAGCCGCCCGCAGAGAAAGACACGGGCAACAACATGGGCGGGCTTATCATCTTTCTTGTTGTCGGGCTGCTTGCCGGGGGCGGCGCGTTCTATTACTTCAAGATTATGAAGCCGAAGCAGAACGTAAAGGGCAATACCGACCTTGAAGATTTTGACTTTGACGACTACGACGAGGACGAGGAAGAAGCCCCGGAATATGAAGAACAGGAGGACGGCGAGGACGAATGAAATTAGTCATTGCAGAAAAGCCGAGCGTGGCGCAGTCTATCGCCGCCGCGCTTGGCGTTAAGGGAAAACAGGACGGATATATCGAGGGCGGCGGCTATGTCATTTCATGGTGCGTCGGTCATTTGGTGGAGCTTGCGGAAGCTGCCGCCTATGGGGAGCAGTACAAAAAATGGAGCTATGACAGCTTACCTATCCTGCCCCGTGATTGGCAGTACACCGTATCAGCGGACAAGGGCAAGCAGTTTAAGACCCTAAAGGAGCTTATGCACCGCGCCGACATTTCCGAAGTGGTGAACGCTTGCGACGCTGGGCGCGAGGGCGAGCTGATTTTCCGTTTTGTCTACAACGTGGCGGGCTGCAATAAGCCCATGCGCCGCCTTTGGATTTCCTCAATGGAGGACGAAGCAATCCGGGACGGCTTTGCACATCTTGGGGACGGGAAAGACTACGACGCCCTTTATTCCTCTGCTCTTTGCAGAGCAAAGGCAGACTGGATTATCGGTATCAACGCGACCCGCCTTTTTTCCTGCCTGTATAACAAGACCTTGAACGTGGGACGGGTGCAGACCCCGACCTTAAAAATGCTGGTAGACCGGGACGCCGCGATCACGGGCTTTAAGAAAGAAAAATACTACCATGTGCGGCTTGACCTCTCCGGCGCGGAAGCAGCAAGCGCGAAGATCTCCGACGCCGAAAAAGCGGACGCGCTGAAAGCAGCTTGCGAAGCGTCGGCGGCTGTCTGCGTTTCCGTCACCCGTGAGAAAAAGACCGCAGCACCGCCGAAGCTCTTTGACCTTACCAGCTTGCAGCGGGAAGCAAACCGTATTTACGGCTACACGGCGAAGCAGACCCTTGACTTGGCGCAAGCCCTGTATGAAAAACGGCTGCTTACTTATCCGAGAACAGACAGCGCATTTTTGACCGACGACATGGGCGGCACAGCGGCGAAGATCGCCGCGCTGCTCATGGAAAAGCTGCCCTTTATGCAGGGCGCGGAGTTTACGCCCGACGTTTCCCGGACGCTGGACAGCAAAAAGGTATCAGACCACCATGCAATCATTCCCACTATGGAGCTTGCAAAGGCAGACCCGGCGACGCTGCCGGAAACCGAAAGGAATATCCTTACCCTTGCCGGGGCGCGGCTGCTGTTCGCTGCCGCAGAGCCGCACACCTACGAAGCAGTAAAGGCGGTTTTCAAATGTGCCGATACAGAGTTTACCGCCACGGGAAAGACGGTGCTTTGCGGCGGCTGGAAAGACCTTGAAAAGCGGTACCGGGCGACGCTGAAAACCAAACCCGACGCCGAGGACGACGGGGACGGAAACGTGCTGCCGGACTTCACCGAGGGACAGCAGTTTGACCGTCCCGGCGTAAAGGTAACGGCACACGATACCACACCCCCGAAGCAGCACACCGAAGCGACCTTGCTTTCCGCTATGGAACGCGCCGGGAATGAGGAAACCAACGAGGACGCGGAACGCCGGGGGCTTGGCACTCCCGCCACCCGCGCCGCCGTCATTGAAAAGCTGGTGAAATCCGGCTTTGTGGAGCGCAAGGGCAAGCAGCTTATCCCCACCAAAAGCGGCAACAACCTTGTGTGCGTCCTGCCGGACACGCTGACAAGCCCGCAGCTTACCGCTGAATGGGAAAACGCCTTGACGCTGATCGCAAAGGGACAGTCTGACCCGGACAGCTTCATGCAGGGCATTGAGGATATGACGCGGGAGCTGGTGAAAACCTATCCTTTCCTTTCCGACGATAAAAAAGACCTGTTCAAAGA
>JAFLUD010000090.1 GCA_022508965.1 Oscillospiraceae bacterium | reverse complement strand
ACAAAGACCGCCTGACGGCTTTGCACGGCATCTACTTGCAAATTTTCCGTCATTTCTGCCCAAAACTCCTTGAAATACGTCAGTATTCCTGCGTCGTTTTGGACATTCTGACGAAAAATTTGCCGACGTATCTACCGCGCAATCTTTGTGCGGTGTTGTCTTTATGATATATGCTTTTATTCATCAAAAAATGTGGGGTTAGTACTAATTCAACGCAAAATCCACAGCCTCTTCCAAAGTTCCGTTTCGGAATTCGGATATGTCGCGGGCTTCGGGGTTCTCCAAAAACTCCGTTACCAAAAAAATCTCTATGCCGAGCGACCGGGCGGGGAGTATGTCCTCGGTGACGCTGTTTCCTATCACTATGCAATCGGAGGGCGACGCGCCAGATTTTTCAAGAAGTTCCTCGAAATAACGCGGATTCGGCTTGCAATAACGGCTGTTTTCGTAAGAGGTTATGTAGCTGAAATCCGCCTCGGACAGCTCTGCCCACGCCAACCGCGTGAGCTGCGCCGAATACGGGAAAACGGGGTTTGTCGCAAGAAGCGTTTCTATTCCAGCGCTGTGGAGCTTTTCTATAAGCTGCTTTCTCTGCGGTGGGTACTTCAGGCAGGCGCGGACCGCGTCGAATTCCTTGGTGTAAAACTCGTCGCAGAGGCTTTGGGCGTCGGGCATTCCTGGATTTTGAGCGCGGAAGTATTCCCAGAAAGCGTCGGCGTTGGGCTTTGAGCCGTCGTTCTTTATCATGGCTCCCGTGCCGCCCCAGACGTCCTTTACCACCTTATCGGGGATGTAGCCCAGCGGCGCCAGCTTTTTGCACAGTCCGCCGAAGTAGAGCTTTATGAATTCGTCCTGCTCAAACGGCAGCAGCGTGCCGTCCAAGTCAAACATCACCGTTTTTTTCATTATGTTCCTCCGTTCTCTTTTTCCCGGCGTTCTCGGCTATTTTGCGCTTGCGTTCCTCGCGCTTTTTCAGCTTTTCCTCGAAAGCGGAGACGTCCTGTTTGGTTGCCGCGAAGACGGTTCTCAGCACCGTGAAATTCCCCTCGGAAATCATCGACGCTTTGAGCTTCAGCGAGAAGATTCCCTCCTCGCATTTTTCACATACGCCGATTGTTTTGCAGGCTTTGCCGCTGGAGAATACCCACTGTCTGAGCGAGAGTGTTCCTCCGCATTTGGGGCATTTGAAGCAGGTTACGCGGCGGTCGTACAGCATTTTCTTGGGGTCGTCGACGTTATTTACGGCATCCTTGAAGAGCAATGTAGGGACTGCCGCGGCGTACTCGGAATATTCGGCAAGTCCGAGCGTCATGTTCAGCTTTTTGCACACCTCGTAGGTCAGCAGCGCGTCGTTGAGCGCGTCGTGCACCTGCACGTCAAGCGGGATATCAAGCGTTTCGGCGGCAGTCGACAGCGCGCACTGGAGGTGCTCGCTTTTCACCTGTCTGTTATAGATAAGCTGCAGATTGATATAATCGCTTCCGAAGGAGGGGTCGAGTCCGTGGAGGGTGAGATTGTCCGCCAACACTCCCACATCGTCGAAGCCCCAGGTTATAAACCGGAATTCATTTCCGCACCACTCGGCAAAGCGCCGAAACGCCTGCGGGAAGGTCTCTCCGGCAGTCAATTGCAGGCTGGTGATCCCCGTTATCTTCTCGACGTGCGGGTTCATCTGCTTATAGAACTTAGGGCGGATATTGATCTTGATCCTATCAATATAATTAAAGCTCTCGTCGGTCTTTACCGCGCCTATCTGGATCACTTCTCCATGCAGCAGCACGGGGCTTCGCACCAGCTTGGACGGATTTACCGCCTGGTTCCATTCCATATCCAATATGATGTAATTCATAATGCGTTCATTCTTTCATGCTGAGGTTATAATTCTCTTATAACTCCCTTATAACTCCAATGTACCGCCTAAGTTCTGACGGCGCCATTCGATATATTCTTCGTAGGTTCCCTGTCGGTCATAGCAGCCGTCCTCGGTAAGCTCGATAATTCGGTTCGGCACGGTGTCGAGTATTTCGTGGTCGTGCGTTGCGAACAGGATGTTACCCTTAAACTCGGAGAGTCCGTTGTTTACCGCGGTGATGCTTTCCAGATCGAGGTGATTGGTAGGGCGGTCGAGGATCAGAGCGTTGCTGCCGAAAAGCATCATTCTCGAGAACATACAGCGCACGCGTTCGCCGCCGGACAATACCTTTACGGGCTTGAACACGTCGTCGCCGCTGAACAGCATCCTTCCCAAAAAACCGCGCAGGTAGCTTTCGGTCTCGTCCTTGGAATACTGACGCATCCAGTCGATTATCGACAGCTCGCAGTCGTTGAAGAACGCGCTGTTGTCGTTGGGGAAGTAGCTCACCGAGATCGTGCCGCCCCATTTGAAGCTGCCCTCGTCGGGCTCCAACTCTTCCATAAGAATACGGAAGAGCGTTGTTACAGCGATCTCGTTGGTTCCCACGAACGCTATCTTATCGCCTTTGGCTACGGTGAAATTCACGTTATTCAGCACCTTCGCGCCGTCCACCGTCTTGGAAAGCCCCGTTACCTGCAAAATGTCCTTGCCGGCTTCGCGTTCCATATCAAAACCGATATAGGGGTATTTTCGCGAACTCGCCGGAAGCTCCTCGACCGTCAGCTTATCCAGCAGCTTGCGGCGGGAGGTCGCCTGACGGGACTTGGATTTGTTCGCCGAGAAGCGCGCGATGAAGTTCTGGAGCTCTTTTATCTTCTCCTCGGCGCGCTTGTTCTGCTGCTTTATCATGCGCTGTATGAGCTGGGAGCTTTCGTACCAGAACTCGTAGTTGCCGACGTACATCTTGATCTTTCCGTAATCTATATCGACTATGTGCGTGCAGACGTTATTCAGAAAATGGCGGTCGTGCGACACTACTATTACCGTTCCGAAATAGTCCGCCAGAAAATCCTCAAGCCACGTTACCGCTTCAACATCAAGGTGGTTGGTCGGCTCGTCCATCAGGATTATCTCGGGGTTTCCGAACAGGCACTGCGCGAGCAGCACTTTTACCTTTTCGCTGCCTGTGAGGCTTGACATCATGCTTCCCATCAGTTCCTCGGGGAGTCCAAGTCCTTGTATGAGCTTTGCGGCGTCGGATTCCGCTTCCCAGCCGTTAAGCTCGGCAAACTCCGCTTCCAGAACGCTCGCGCGTTCGCCGTCCTCATCGGAGAAATCCTCCTTCGCGTACAGCGCGTCCTTCTCCTTCATTATGTCGTACAGCCGCTTGTTTCCCATTATCACCGTATCCTGCACGGTGTACTCGTCGAACGCGTAGTGATCCTGCCTCAGCACCGACATCCGCATCTCGACGGGGCGAGTTACCGTGCCTTTTGTCGGCTCTAATTCTCCGCACAGCACCTT
The DNA here is from genome assembly GCA_022508965.1 of Oscillospiraceae bacterium. Taxonomy (GTDB): domain Bacteria; phylum Bacillota; class Clostridia; order Oscillospirales; family Ruminococcaceae; genus CAG-115. Next base: position 3,726 of record JAFLUD010000090.1, on the reverse strand, counting down.
TAAAAACGTTGATTTGCCCGCGCCGTTCGCGCCTATCACTCCGTAGCAGCTTCCCCCAGTGAACTTTAAGTCCACGTCCTTAAACAGCGTTTGCCCGCCAAAGCTTACGCTTACTTCCGATACCGTTATCAATCTCGTTTCTCCTTACTTTTTGTCTTTTGTTCGTTTTTTGATCTGCCTCGCGGGAGCGGAGCGCCGTGGCGCCAGCCTAAGGCGCTCCGCGCGGAACGTCGTGGCGCCAGCCTAAGACGTTCCGCGGGATTCCCGAAAGTCCGCCCGAGCGAAGCGAGCGACGGCTGGCGGGAATCCCTCCCCCGCGCAGGCGCGTTTAAATTCCGGCAAATGCCTGCGCGAGATCCGCGATTATGTCGTCAACGTTCTCCAAGCCCACCGACAGGCGGATCAGTCCGCCGTCTATTCCCGCGGCGACAAGCTGTTCGTCTGTCAACTGGCGATGAGTTGCGGAGGCGGGATGCAATACGCAGGTCCTGATATCCGCGACGTGGACCTCGTTCGACGCGAGCTTCAGGCTGTCCATAAACTTCACGGCAGTCGTTCGTCCGCCGCTTACCGAGAAGGATATCACGCCGCTTGTTCCGAGGGGCAGATACTTCTTAGCAAGCTCGTGCCCCTTGCTGCCCTCCAACGCGGGATAGGTCACAAACTCTACCTTGCCGGTGCTCTTGATATACTTCGCGACCGCAAGCGCGTTCTCGCAATACTGCTTCATGCGCACAGCGAGAGTTTCCAGTCCGAGATTAAGCAGGAACGAGGAATTCGCCGCAGGATAGCAGCCGAAGTCCCTCATAAGCTGCATTCTCGCTTTGGTTATATACGGCGCGGCAGCGTACTTTTCAGTGTAAACTATTCCGTGATAACTTTCGTCGGGTTCGGTCATGGAGGGGAATTTCCCGTTTGTCCAATCGAATTTGCCGCTATCTACTATCACGCCGCCTACCTGCACCGCGTGTCCGTCCATATACTTCGACGTGGAATGGATAACGATGTCCGCGCCCCATTCGATCGGGCGGCACAGGATCGGCGTTGCGAAGGTGTTGTCGATTATCAGCGGAACGCCGTGCGCGTGCGCCGCTTTCGCCCACATCTCAATGTCCAGCACCGTTAATGCGGGGTTTGCGAGGGTCTCGCCGAAAACCGCCTTAGTGTTCGGTTTGAACGCCGCGTTCAATTCCTCCTCGGTCGCGTCGTGTTCCACAAAAATACACTCTATCCCCATTCTCTTGAGGGTTACGGCGAAAAGGTTTATCGTGCCGCCGTATATCGACGCGGACGCTATAAAGCTGTCGCCCGCCTCGCAGATATTCAGGATCGCAAGAAGCGACGCCGCCTGTCCGCTGGAGGTGCACATCGCCGCAGCGCCGCCCTCTAAAGCCGCTATCTTCTTCTCCACGCAGTCGGTGGTGGGATTCTCAAAACGGGAATAGATAAGGCTCTTGGTCGGGTCGTCGAATACCGCCGCTACGTCGTCGGTGGAATCGTATACATAAGTAGTGCTCTGGACTATCGGCATAACGCGCGGTTCGCCGTTCTTGGGGGTGTAGCCTTCATGCAGGCACTGAGTTTCTATCTTCATAATGTTCTCCTTTGAATGTTTTATTCTGTCCAGCCGGCGTTCAGGGCGCGTTCTTTCTTCTCCCAGCCGACTTCGAGAAGCAGGTCTTTGAGTTCCCAAATAAGACGGTCGGTCTCCTCGTCAGTGCCGACAGTGATCCTCAGATAATCGCTGATGCGCGGCTTATTGAACCACCGCACATAGATGTCCTTGGACTTCAGATGATCGAAAATTTCCCGTGCCGAAATATCGGGGTGGGTCGCGAACACGAAGTTCGTTTGACTGTCGGGGAGCCTGAATCCCATCATGCGCAGCTCTTTTGTGAGTCTGTCGCGCGTGGAGATCACCTTTTTGAGCGTTTCTCGGAAGTACTCATCGTCTTCAATCGAGGCGATTCCCGCGGCTTGCGCTATGCTGTCTACGGGGTAGCTGTTCATGCTGTCCTTGGTCGCCATGAGCGCCGAGATAAGCTCCGCGCAAGCCATTGCGTAACCGAGTCTCATGCCCGCCATGGAACGGCTTTTAGAAAAGGTTCTCGTGATACAAAGGTTGTCGTACTCGGAAAGCAGCGGGATGGCGGTGGTCCCGCCGAAATCCACATACGCTTCATCGACTATCACAACGCTGTCGCGGTTATTCTCCAGAATTTCGCGGATAAAGTCCAAGCCGCGCCCTATCGAGGTGGGGGCGTTGGGGTTCGCTATCACAACTCCGCCGTTTTCCCGTCTGTAATCCGCGGGGTTTATGTTGAATTCCTCATCGACGGGTACGGTCTCATACGGGATACGCAGGATATCGCACCAGACGGTGTTGAACGAGTAGGTTATGTCGGGGAATATCACGGGCTTTTTTGAGTTGAAAAACGCGCGGAAGCACAACGACAATACGTCGTCGGTGCCGTTGCCCGCGAACACGTTTTCGACACCTATACCCTCGCGGCGCGCTATCGCTTTTACAAGCTCTTTCGCGGTGGAGCTTGGGTACTTTTTAAGCGTTGTGCTGTCGAACTCCCGTATCGCTTTTTGCGCCTTCGGCGACGGCGGGTAGGGGTTCTCGTTTGCATTGAGTTTTATGAAATCGGTTTTATTCGGCTGCTCACCAGCCACATACGGTTCTATTTTTATCAGATTGTCACGCCAGCTCATTTTTTTCCTCGTTAATAAATAATAAAAAGCCCCTCCTCCGTGGAGAACGGGCTTTTCTCCGAATCAAAGCTCTTCGGAATCGTCCTCTTCCAGCTCGAATACCAGACGCTTTCCGCAATTCGGGCAGTCCATTCCGCCCTGGTTTGCCTGCTCGTAATCGAACCGTATTGCATTTCCGCAATTCGGGCATACGGTTTCGTACAGATCGTCCAGTTCACCGTCGAAATCGCCGTATTCGCCGTCTTCGTCCAATTCTCCGTACAGGTCGTCCTCAATATCCGATACGCTCTCTTCAAGGTCGGTCATCACGGACGCTACGTCGTCAAGCTCTTCGTCGATCTCGGAAAGGTTTTCCGCTATATCTGCGAGAACGTCCAATATCGCCGTGATTATCTTGTCGTCGGTCTTTAAGCCCTCCGCCAAGCCTTGGATATACGATACTTTTTCACCTATTGTCATAAGCTACTCCTTAATTTCTAAATTACTTTACGCGCTCCATATACTCGCCGGTGCGTGTGTCGATTCGGATCACTTCGCCCTCGTTTATGAACAGCGGAACGCGGATCTCAGCGCCTGTTTCGAGCGTTGCGGGCTTGGTCGCGTTGGTCGCGGTGTTGCCTGCGAAGCCCGGATCGGTCTGGGTCACGGTAAGCTCTACAAAGTTCGGCGGCTCTACGCCGAATACCTTGCCCTTATAGGACAGTACCTTGCAGATCATGTTCTCTTTTACGAACTTGAAGTTGTCGCCTACGTCGGAGGCGTTTACGGGTACGTCCTCGTAGGTCTCCTGATCCATGAAGTGGTACAGCTCGCCGTCAGCATAGGTGAACTCCATGTCCTTTCTCTCGACGAATGCCGTCGGGAACTTTGCGGACGGGTTGTAGGTCTTTTCTACCACAGAGCCTGTGATGACGTTCTTTACCTTGGTGCGAACGAACGCAGCACCTTTTCCCGGCTTTACGTGCTGGAACTCGATGATCTGCATTACGTTGCCGTCCTCTTCAAATG
>JAFLUD010000009.1:3296-40166 GCA_022508965.1 Oscillospiraceae bacterium | reverse complement strand
TCTAACGAAAAATCTGACGGCGCAATACGCGCACAATCTTTGTGCGGTGTTGCCTTAATAAGATCGGCTCTTAATTTACTCCATTTAAAACAAAAAACGGTATCGTGAAGATACCGTTTTTCCTTAATATAAAAGACTGTCGAGAAGCCCTCAGATACTAGGAACAGGCGCTTCGGCTAGGCTCGGTAACCAGTTACCTTGTGCCTGCCTAAGCGCCTGTGACAACGTAGATGATGGCTTATCGACAGTCTTATCTCTTTTTCACCTTGGCGTGGGTGAAATTCACCGTTTTTGAGAATGGATTGTAGATTATATCAACGTTCTTTTTGCCGGTGAAAAAGTATTCGTTCTTGTAATAGAGCGGCAGGAACGCCGAGCTGTCGATAAGCCTCTGTTCCGCCTGCTTGAAATACTCCGCGCTTTTCTCTAGATCCGACGCTTCTACGGCGCGCTTTATCAGCGAGTCAAATTCGTAATCGGAATATCCGATATAGTTCTCGGAGTTGCCCGTGCGAAACTGCTCAAGATACGCCGCGGGGCTGTTGTATTTTCCCGAAAGCTCGGTTACCGCAAGCTCGAAATCTCCGCTTTGCAGGCGCTTTTTGAAATCGTTTTCGCTAAGCGTTTCCACAACGCAATAAAATCCGAACTCACGCTGCCATTCCTGCATGATATACGAAACGGCGGTGTTCGCGGCGGCGCTGCATACGATCACGCGCGCTCCGGTGAACAAATCGGTGTTAAGACCCGATCTCGCCTGCAGGAACAGCTCGCGGGCTTTTTCGGTGTTGCGCTCGGGAATGGCGCAGCTGCCAGCTGTCTCGCGGTAGTTGTTCTCGGACATCGTCACCTGCTTCGGAACAATGCCCTCAGCCTTTTCAAACTCCGATATCGCCGCGGATATTTCCTCGCGGTTCGCCAAAAGCGAGAGCGCTTTGATGAAATCCTCGTTTTTGAACAGCTCGAATTTTCTGTTGAACACCAGTCCGCAGGTCACGCTGCAAAATTCCTCGCAGCCGTAGTTTCCCTTTATCAAAGACTTTTCGTCGTTTGACAAGGCAATGCAGGCGGTGTCTCCGTGCAAAAAGTCGGGAACAAAATCGTCCCTTTTTTCGATATAGAAATTAAGCCCCGCCGGGCAGATCTCCCAAGCCTCGGCATTCTTTCTGTTTCTGCTGAGAAGAACGCGGTTTACGTCGGTAGACGCGTAGGGGTCGTAATTCCAGCTGCGGACATAGAACGAGCCGTTTGAGGGAGTACATTCGGCGGACAGCCCGTATTTTCCGCGGGCATTCAAAAAGAACTCCTCGTCGCACGGCATCGCGGGCGGCTCGGCGAGCATCGCGGGAAAACGCGGATTTGGATACGAAAGCGTGATCTCCAGCTCGAAATCGCCAAGCGCTTTTACTCCCAGACGCGAGGTGTAGGCGGTCCAGCCCATATTGATATCACGGGCGTTCTCAATGCAATAATAATCCGCGGCGTGTGGGGCATTGGTCTCGGGCAAAAACAGCCGCGTAAATCCGTATACAAAATCCTTTGCGGTGCACTGCTTTTCATAGCCTTCGACGTTCACCCAATAAACGTCCTGCCGCAATGTGAAGTGATATTTCAAGCCGTCCTCTGAGACGGTGTAGTCGGACGCCGCGCCTGTTCCTATCGAGCCGTCCCGGTTCACCGTAAGCAAGCCCATATAAAGGTTTCCGATTATCAGGTTGGAATTCGCGTCGTTCGCCTGCTGAGGGTCGAGGGTCACGGGGTTTGCGGAAATGTCGTAGCCGAACACGCGGTCAAAGCCGTTGTCGCTTTGGCAGGCGGTAAGCGGCAGTATTACAGCCGCCGTTAAAACGTATGCAAGAATTTTTTTGAAGATATTTATATCGAACGACCCCCTTTTAGTTGTTAGTTGATAGTTGTTAGTTGCTAGTAGTGATGTTGCTTTTTCATTATAGCACAGATTATTCTAAATTTCAAGGGGAATTATATTTCATATTCTACGACGGTATGCTCGGCTAGGCTTTTCTGCACGTCTATCAGGCGCTGATTTTCGCTTCCGCGAAACTGAAGCGCAAGCGAGCGCTGTTCTTCAATAAACCGCCCGTCAACGAGAACGTCCAATATCGACAGCAGCTTTCCTACATACTCCTCGTGTTCCGCTTTTTTCAGCAATTCCTCGAACGTCCAGCCGCTGTAGCTCATAAGATGATAGCCGCGCTCTTTGAAACGCGTTCCCAGATAATACAAAGGCTTTGGCTGACAAAACGGCTCGCCGCCCGAAAAGGTCACGCCCGTATTAAGTCCGTCGGCTGTACATTCCTTAAAAAGATCGTCGGTATCGACGAGCTTTCCCCCGCCGAAATCGTGCGTCTGCGGATTGTGACAACCCGCACAGCCGTGCGGGCAGCCCTGCGTAAATATCGTATATCGAAGCCCGGGACCGTCTACAATCGACTCGCTGACGGTTCCCGAAATCCTTAGTTCCATAAACTGTTCCTCTCAACGAAAACAGCCGCGCCAATTTCAAACTGTGCGGCTGTTATTCTCGGTAATTATTTTTCTGTATCAGTCGTCTGCGAAGCGCTTGGGACGCTCGATGCGGTCAAGCATTACCTCGTCCTCTCGGCGGTGGCACTTCGGGCACTCGTCGTCGATTATTCCCGTAAATCCGCAGCATGGGTCGCGGTCGATCGGGTGATTTATCGCGCCGTAACCGATCCCCTGCTCCTTCATATAACGAACGACCTGCTCGAACGCTTCGAGATTCTTCAGCGGGTCGCCGTCAAGCTCGACATAGCTGATGTGTCCCGCGTTTGTCAGAGCGTGATAGGGAGCCTCGAGGCGTACCTTCTTGAATGCGCTGATGTTGTAATAAACCGGCACATGGAAGGAATTGGTGTAATAATCCTTGTCGGTGATCCCCGGGATAGAGCCGTAGCGCTTTCTGTCGATATTGATGAACCGCCCCGAAAGTCCCTCGGCGGGGGTTGCAAGCAGGCTGAAATTGAGTCCCGTTTGCTTGCACTTGGCGTCTACCTTTTCGCGCATATGGGTCACAATCTCCAAGCCCAGCTTCTGAGCCTCCTCGCTTTCGCCGTGGTGCGCGCCGATAAGCGCGATAAGGCACTCGGCAAGTCCGATGAAGCCGACGGAGAGGGTTCCGTGCTTGAGAATTTCTCCGACACTGTCTTTATCGGTGAGGGTCTCGGAATCTATCCAAACGCCCTGACCCATAAGGAACGGGTAGTTCTTCACGCGCTTTTGAGACTGTATCTTAAAGCGCTTCAACAGCTGATCGAACACCATTTCTATCATCTCGTCGAGACTGCTCCAGAACTTATCGAGGTTCTTGTTAGCTTCGATCCCCAGGCGCGGGAGATTTATGGTGGTGAAGCTCAGGTTTCCACGACCCGTTACTATCTCGCGGGACTTGTCGTGAACGTTTCCTATAACGCGCGTGCGGCAGCCCATATACGAGATCTCGGTGTTGTAGTCGCCCTCTTTATAATACTGTAAATTGAACGGCGCGTCGATAAAGCTGAAATTCGGGAACATTCTCTTTGCGGAGGTCTCCATCGCGAGTTTGAACAGATCGTAATTCGGGTCGCCCTCGTTATAGTTCACGCCTTCTTTTACCTTGAATATCTGCACTGGGAATATCGGCGTTTCTCCGTCGCCCAAGCCCGCCTGGGTCGCCCGGAGCACCGATCTTATCGCAAGCCTGCCCTCGGGAGAGGTGTCGGTGCCGTAATTTATGCTGGAGAACGGCACCTGCGCGCCAGCTCTGGAATTCATCGTGTTAAGGTTGTGGATAAGCGCCTCCATTGCCTGGTAGGTCGCGCGTTCGGTTTCAACCTCGGCGAGCTTTTCAGCCTCGTCCTGGAGCCGTGTGAAATCGTTTCCGAACTCTGGAGCAAGCAATTCCCATTCCTTAGATTTATAATCATAATTATTCTCAAGCTGAGGATAAAGTCCACATTCGCGCTCGATCTGCTGCTCGGTGGACTTCAGCTTCTCGTGCACCTCGGAGAAGTATTTGTTGTCAAAGGTATACAGTATAGCCTTTGCGAGATTCGAGATATACATTCTGCGGAAGGTCTTTTTTACTCCCTCAGCCATTGCGTAATCGAAGTTGGGGACAGACTGTCCGCCGTGCTGGTCGTTCTGGTTGGACTGGATGGCTATGCAGGCTAGCGCGGCATAGCTCGCTATGTCGTTCGGCTCGCGCAGATAGCCGTGTCCCGTCGAGAAACCTCCGCGGAACAGCTTTAACAGATCGATCTGGCAGCAAGTAGTTGTGAGCGTCAGAAAATCCAGATCGTGGATGTGGATATCGCCGTTTATATGCGCGTGGGAATGCACGGGGTCGAGCACATACATCTCGTTGAACTGCTTCGCGCCCTCGCTTCCGTATTTCAACATCGTTCCCATTGCGGTATCGCCGTCGATGTTCGCGTTCTCGCGCTTGATATCGGAATCCGCCGCGGAGCTGAACGTCAGATCCTCATAGATCTTCATCAGCGTGGAATTCATCTCGCGCGCTCTTGTGCGCTCGGCGCGGTACAGAATATACGCCTTGGCGGTCTTGGCGTGGCCTTCGTCGATGAGAACGCGCTCCACCATATCCTGAACCTCCTCGACAGACGGATTTCTGCCGATTATGGTCTCGGAGAGCTGCTGGCACACCTTGTCCGCCAGCTTCAGCGCTTCGTTGTAATCCCTTCCTCCGACCGACTGCGCCGCCTTATAAATAGCTCCCGCTATCTTTTCGATATTAAACGGCGCCTGTCTGCCGTCACGCTTCTTGATCATCGTTATCATTGCCATATTATTCCAATTACTTCCTCTCTTTTCGCACAACATCTAGTAGTTTATCTGCGAATATATTCATTATACAGTATTTTTTCACATTTGTCAATAAGTTTTTGCAAATTATCCGATAATATTTTTTCGGTGGGGGGGAGGAAGTTGACAGTTGACAGTGGAAAGTTGACAGTAAAGGGTGTTCCGCTGCGCGGAACGTAATTTAAATAACATCCGCGGCAAGGACGCCGCAAGGTGCAAGCCCAAAGAGCGGCACTGATGCCGCTCAACCGAGGCTTGCACACGGCGGGGCGGATACCTTTACTTTACACTTTACACTTTACACTGTCAACTGCAAAAATCCGCGGGCTGAAAGACAGTCCGCGGTTGTGTAACGTATGAAAATGCTGTCGGGGATTTCCTCACTTGAGAATTGATTCAAGCTCCCCTGCCCTTTGGAGTATCGTGTTCATCAAGATCGCCGCAAGAGCTACGTTAAACGCGTTTGTTATGCCGAGGTAGGTCGCCATGGTCCTCTTGTGCTTTAAGGCGCCCGAAGCCGCGCCGAGCCATGCCGCCGAAGCCGCAACCGCTATCATGAGCGCGAGTATTCCCCCAAACGCCGTTACTTCGACCTTAAGCACTTTTATCACAATGAATTCCAACACAAAATCCGTGAGCGGCACAAGCGTCAGCGGAAGCACCGCCAATGCCCATTCCTTGCGCTTTCTGCGGAAAAATACCACCGCTATCAGCACGAATATTCCCGTTATAACGCTGCATTCTATTGCCATAATTCACCCCGATGTTATCCCAGTATCTCCCGAGCCTTGGAATTGTCCTCGCAGATCGCGTAGGTCACTGTTTTCCCATTGACGCTTACAAAGCTGTCTTCCAGCTTATACATATGTTCAGGCTTGTAGTCGCGGTAGCTGTCGCTTTGAAAATCTATCCAGTCCTTAACGGCGGACTTTACCTTCATGACGTTCCCCGAATCCTTTACGACAATAATTCCGAACTCGTCGGGATATGCTCCCGAGCCGCATCTGTACACCGCATGATCCTCAAGCTCCTCTTCCTTTATCCCGAGAGAAGCCTCTAAATTCGTTCCCCTTACCTGAACCATTTCCGGGAAGTTAATGGTGTTCAGCAGCTCTTCCGCTTTTTCAGCGGGAGTTTCGGCCGTTGTGGAATTTTCCGTGGAATTATTTGAGGAATCGCCTGAGCTTTTTCCCGAATTGTCGCTGCAGCCCGCAAGCAGTAGACAGATTCCCGCCAAAGATAACGCTAACAATGTCTTTTTCATATTTTATCCCCTATTTTCTTAAAAAATACCGCGCAGAGCGTTTTTTCTCAGGACATAAGCGCTTCAAGTCCCGAGAGCAATACCTTGTAGGTCGTGCCCTTGAAATGCAGTCCGTCAAGCTCCGCTAAATCCTTGCGGAAATAGCCCTTCTCGTCGATCAGCTCGGCGTTGAGATCGTAATAATCCGTGCCCAACTCGGAACACATCTTCAATATATCCGCGTTTACGCTGTTAATATCGTTGTTGTTAAGATTGGTATACTCGGTAACCTCGGCTACGGGAGGTATGGAAATAACGCAGATTCTGCTGTCGGGGCAGTTTGCCCGAAGCGTCTTTAAAAGCTCTCTGTACTGCGATATTACTATGCTGAGATCCGCTCCCGAGCCTATCGCGTTTGAGCCGAGCATTATGTATATTCTCGTTGGCTGAAGCTCCTTGGCGTAATCGGCGGCGCTTCCGCTGTATGTTCTGCTGAACGCGCCGTTAAGCGCTTTGTAGGGAGTATACCCCACCGCTGCCGCGACGTTTTCCATCGGGATGAATTCATATAAATACAGTCCTGTGAAAATGCTGTCGCCGATGAACAGATCGTTCTCGAAAAACTCCTCGGTGTAGATCGTCGGAGGAAGCGGTCCGGGAGGCTCGTCCCCGCTTGAGGTGTCGGAACTACTAGAATCGAAAGAATCCGAGCTTTCGGAGCTTTCGGAATCGGGATCCTCCGAGCTTTCGGGTTCGCTGTATTCCGAGCTTTCGGAGCTTGTGGAGCTTTCCGAATATGAAGAATCCGTCGACGTGTTGTTTTCCTGTGTTTTTTTGAGCGTGATCGCAAATACGATACCGCAGATCGCCAGCACCAGAATGATCATCACAACATATATCGCAATGACCGCTCCGGGGATCTTTTCCTTATTGTTTTTCGGAGGACGTATCTTGCGGTTGTTATTCTGTCCCGAAGGCATTTATATTCCCCTCTCCCCTATATGTCATTATAAACATAGAGATATTATACCATAGCGGCAAGCTGCCGCTGGTATTCCCAGCGTATGCGGAACGGGATTGTGCTCAAATTGCTGTACGGCTAACCCGTTGCTGTTATTATACCATAGTTGCTAGTTGTTAGCGAATAGTTGCTAGTTATTCGAGTCCAAACGCTCCTGCGGCAATTACAAGCGCGTTAAATCTTTTGTAACTAGCAACCAGCAACTATTCTCTAGCAACTATTATAGCATACTTGTCTGCCAATTTCAAGTAATTCCCGAAAATTATTTGAACTCCCCGCCGTCGGCGCAGAGAATTCCCGTTCGGACAATGCGGATATTCTTGATAACCTCGCCGCTTTGCGCGCCGTATGCGTCAAAAACCAGCCGCGGATTTATATTGAGATCGGTCCCGGCGGGAAGGCGCAGCGCGATTTTTTCCCCGACCGAAATAACCGTAAGATGCGGCTTCAGGTCGATCTCCGAGACGCCCTTTTTGGTTTTCTTCTCGGTGATTATTTTTTCGCTTTCGAGAAATTTTGTGAATTTCTCGCGGTCGATATCTGCGGTTATTTCGTATTCCGCGAACGCGATATCGGTGTTTTTGTACACGGGGACCGCGGTCTCCAACAAGCGAATATCGGGCGGAAGCGCGATGTTCAGGCGCTTTGTGACCTCGAGGTGCGGGAATTCCTCGATCAGACGGATATCCAACGCCTCGCGAAGTCCCTCCTGACCCAATGACAGCGGCAGCATAAAATTCGTATACAGCCGCGGATTGTACCCCTCGGTGTACCACACGGGGAGCTTGGCACGGCGGATCGCGCGCTGCATTACTCCGCTTAAATCAAGGTGGGAGATGTATTTCGCCCTGCCCGTTTTGCTGAAGAAAAGCCTTGTATTAACCAATGGCACGGCAGATCTCACCTCCGATATTCTGCGATACTCCGCAGTTTGAACACTGTTCGCGGCAATTTTTTGTGGGAATTCCCTCGTGCGCTTTTTTGTTCTCGTTTATCAAAAATTCGCGGCTCACCAGCATATTTATGTGACCCCACGGGGGAAGCTCATCGTATTCCCTGCGGCGGTTGGCGTAAAAGCTCATCTCAAGCCCGCACTCGGAAAACGCTTCCCGCCACTTTCCGAAATCGAAATACTCGTCCCAGCCGTCCAATTTGCAGCCCTTTTTCCACGCGAGATACACCGCCTGTCCCACGCGGCGGTCTCCCCTCGCCAGCACCGCCTCCAGAAGCGATACGTCGTACTTCGAGCGCGAGATCGTGATCTTGCGGTCGGCGGCGTATTCCATAAGGTGCTTTTGCTTGGCGCGGATCTCTTCTTCACCCGCCTGCGGCTCGAATTCGAACGGCGTAAAGGGCTTTGGAATAAACGTAGAGAGCGATACCGACACGGAGGGAGCTTTCCCCTTTTTGCGGTCGGGATTCGCGTAAAACTGTTCTATGACCGACTTCGCGAGGTCGTATATTCCCTCGATGTCGCGGTCGGTCTCGGTGGGAAGTCCCATCATAAAATACAGCTTTACGGCGGTATATCCGCCCTCGAACGCGATCTTCACGCTTTGCATAACGTCGTTCTCGGTTATGTTCTTGTTTATGACGTCGCGAAGCCGCTGGGAGCCTGCCTCGGGCGCGAACGTCAGTCCGCTTTTTCGCACGTCGGTTATTTTTTGGAACATCTCGTCGCTGAAGCGGTCTACGCGCAGCGACGGCAGTGAGAGATTTATCCCGTTTTCGGTGGTGTATTCCGTAAGTCCCGAGAGCAGTCCCTCAATGTCCTTGAAATCGCTTGTGGAAAGCGACGAGAGCGATACCTCGTCGTAGCCCGTATTCTCGCACAGCGCTTTTGTCTGCGCGATAACAGTCTCCTTTTTCTTCTCGCGGAACGGGCGGTAGATAAATCCCGCCTGGCAGAAGCGGCACCCGCGAATGCATCCGCGCAATACCTCAACGACCGCGCGGTTATGCACGATATCGCAAAACGGCACAACGAAATTCTCCGGAGCGTATACCTTGTCGAAGTCGCGGATAACGCGCTTTTTCACACTTTCGGGAGCGCCGTCCTTCGCGGTAATGCTCTTAACCGTGCCGTCGGCGTTGTATTCCACATCATATAAAGACGGAACGTAAACTCCCTCAATCTGCGAGGCTTTCCTCAAAAACTCGGATCTTGGGGAATTATCTTTCTTGCACTGCTCCATAAGGCGCATAAGCTCGAGGTTTACCTCCTCACCCTCGCCGATCACGAACAAATCGAAAAAATCGCACAGCGGCTCGGCGTTGCACACGCAGGGTCCGCCGCCCATGACTATCGGCGTGAGAGCTTCCCTATCCTTCGCGAGAACAGGCAGCCCCGCGAGATCGAGCATTTCCAGGATCGTCGTGTAGCACAGCTCATACTGGATCGTAAAGCCTATAAAATCGAATTCCTTTATCGGGTCGAGGCTCTCCAAAGCGTACAGAGGGATCCCGCGCTTTCGCATTTCCTCCTCCATATCGGGAAGCGGCATAAACACGCGCTCGCACCAGTAATTGGGAACGCGGTTCTTCAAACCGTAGAGAATCTTCATTCCGAGGTGGGACATTCCGATCTCGTAGGTGTCGGGAAAGCAGAACGCAAACCGCACGTCCACCGCCGACTTGTCCTTTATCACCGAGCCGGGCTCGCCGCCGATATACCGCGCGGGCTTCTGGATATCGGGCAGAAACTCGTCTAAGCGGTTCATCATTTCGGTGTTTTTGTATAGATTTTCCGACATATTTCTCCTTTAATATAGTAGATTTTTTTGGGGAAAAGGTTGCGTTTTTTAAAATATTAAGTCACATTAATTCCTAAGCCTGCGCTCATACCACTCCTGCTTTGTCATAAGCACCTGTCGCGGCTTTGAGCCTTCGTAGGGACCGACAACTCCCATTTTCTCCATGGTGTCGATAAGCCGCGCCGCTCTGCCGTAGCCGAGCTTCAAATGCCGCTGCAATGCCGACGTGCTGGCTTGCCCCGCGGTCACTACGAACTCGATCGCCTCGTCGAGCTTTTCGTCCTGCTCGTCGCCCTCTGAATCGTCATCGGAAGCCGCGGGCTTGTCGCCGGAGCTTACGATCTCAGCCTGGCGTTCGATCTCAGCCATGATGCTCTCGTCATACTCAGCTTTGAAGGTCTGCGTGATGAACTCCGCAACGCGTTCCACCTCGTCGTCGGAAACATAACAGCCCTGCAAACGAATGGGTTTGGGCGCTCCCACCGGCATATACAGCATATCGCCGTTTCCGAGCAGCTTTTCCGCGCCCGAAGCGTCGAGAATTACGCGGCTGTCTATCTGAGACGCCACCATAAGCGCTATACGGCTGGGGATATTTCCCTTGATAAGTCCCGTGACTACCTGAACGGTGGGCTTTTGCGTTGCGATAACGAGGTGCATTCCCGCGGCTCTTGCCTTTTGAGCGAGGCGCACGATGCTGTCCTCAACGTCCTTCGGAGACGCCATCATTAAGTCCGCAAGCTCGTCGATGAAAATGACGATATGCGGCATTCTCGAAAGCTCCGCGTCTCTCTCGCAAAGATCGTTGTAGCCGTCGATGTTGCGGACGTTGTTTTCGGAGAACAGCGTGTAGCGCTTTTCCATTTCGGTGACTGCCCACGCCAGCGCGCCCGCCGCCTTTTTCGGGTCGGTCACTACGGGGATAAGCAGGTGGGGAATTCCGTTGTACATCATGAATTCCACCTGCTTGGGGTCTACCATTATAAGCCGCACGTCCGAGGGCGTGGATTTCATGAGAATGCTCATGATGATGGAATTCACACAGACGGATTTACCGGAACCCGTGGTTCCCGCGATAAGAAGATGCGGCATTTTGGAGACGTTGCAGGTGACGGTCTCGCCGCTTATATCCTTTCCGAGAACGGTGTCCAGCTTTTTATCGAAGGTCTTTTTAAATTCGGCGTTGTCCACCAGTTCTCTGAAAAAAACGGTGTCCTTTACTTTGTTGGGGATCTCTATTCCAACCGCCGCTTTATCGGGAACGGGCGCTATTCTCACGCCGCTTACGGCGAGATTCAGCGCGACGTCGTCGGAAAGATTCGCGATCTTGCTTATCTTAACGCCGGGCGCGGGCTGAAGCTCGTATCGCGTAACCGACGGTCCGCGGGACGCTCCGAGATATGTAGTCGAAACTCCGAAGCTCTTGAGCGTTTCTACCAGCTTGTCCGCGTTTTTGCGTATCTCGCTTTCGATGTCCTCCTGCTGCGCGGGCTTTTTCACTTCGTTCAGAAGCGTCATCGGCGGCAGAGTATATACCTCCGACAGCGATATCTGTTTTTCGCCCTCGGAACGCTTTGTCGACGTTTGGTTTATGGGAACTATTCCCTTGGAAGCGTCGGCTGCGGGCGTGGGCGGCTCGACAAACCCGATATCCTTTCCAATATCTTTGCCGCTTGAATTCTCGGAGATAATGTCGTCGAGATCGAACGCCAGCTCCGCCTCGTCTACATCGGAAATGTCGGTGATGTTCTCGTCTATTTCCTCGGAGCTTACTATGTCCTTTTTGGGAGCGTCAACTATCTTCGACACTCGTGCGGGACCCTTCTCGGCGTTGAGCTTGTCCAGCGCGTCGATTATCGGGACAAGTTCTATATCGTTATCCTCGTATTTGTCGGGCTTTTCGATGGGCTTAAGCTCGTCGCGCATTATCGGGTGGCGCTTTTCCATATAACGCTTGAGCGCCTGCTGATAATCGCGGCTTTCCTGCTTTTGCTCGAGGATAGCGTCGTTTTGTTCCTCGCCGAGAAGCGTTATTCCCGACGGCTTTTCGGGCGCCCTTTGAACGGGTCGCGCCTCGGGAACAGGCTCTTTGGCTGGCTTCTCGGGAAGCGGCTTGCCGACGTTGTTTACTATCTCCTGCATTTCTTCGAGCTTTTGGCGGCGCTGCTCTGCACGGGCTACGCGCTGCTCGAAATTCTTCTGATCTCTGAGAGCCTTTTCGGCTTTCTTCTCCTGCTGAATTCTCCGATATTCCTCATTGGCAATAGCGGACTCCTCGCGGCGGCGTTCGTGGCTTTCCGCGGCGGATCTCCCCGCGCTCTTTATAGAACCGCCGATCTTCCCGAAAAGCTCGTTTATCGGGATATCTATCATCAGAAGTATGCACCCCAAAACCATTATCACAATGATTATAGAAGCGCCGAGTCTTCCCAAAAACAACAGCGGAACTCCCAGAATAAGCGCGAAAAATCCGCCGCCCTTGAATCCTTTACCGCCAGTGAACAGATTTACGACGACTTCGCCAAAGTTTGCGCCGTTTATCTTTCCGACCGCAAATATCTCCACCGCCGCGCACAGCAGCAGCAGGAAAAACACGAACTTGAATACCGTGAACGCCACGGTGTTCTTCGGCTGCTTCGCGGAGATAACCACCGCCGCGTAGATCATCAGCGGTCCTACCGTGTACGCCGCAAAGCCGAATAACCCGTGCATTACGTCAAACAGCGCGCGCCAGCCCTCGTTCCCCGGAATTATCGCAAGCAGCGTAAACAGCACGCCTAAAGCCAGCAATATCACCGAGCCGATATGCCGCCGCTTAAGGCTCTTTTTGAGAGCCTCCTCGCGCTGGCGTTCAAGCTCCGCCGCCCTTTTCGAGCGCGCGGACGACGATGACGATTTTGTTTTCCCCGTATATCCCGAGCCTTTTGTGCTTCGGGAGGTGTTCTTTTTCTCTGCCATATTTTTCTTCCTTTATGTAATTATATTCCCAACAGCTTCGCAAGGCTGCTGCCTGTGAGATGCTCCCACATTCCGCCCGCGACGCAAAGTATTCCCAAAATAAGAGTGTACACTCCGAATATTTTGAACCTGTCTTTATTGAGCAGCCACTTTACCAGCTTTATCGCCAGAAATCCCACGACCGCCGATATCACAAAGCCGATCCCCAGAGCTATCCAATCAAGCTGCATTTCCGACTGCACCGCCTCGTGTATTTCGAGAACGCTGCCGCCGAGTATCGCTGGAATTCCCAGAATAAACGCGAAGGTAACAGCGGTGTTCTTCTCAAGCCCGCAGAACAGCCCCGCGGCGGTCGTCGAGCCGGAACGGGATACTCCCGGGAAAAGCGCCACGCACTGGAACAATCCCACCGTAAGCGCGTCGACTATTTTCATCTTTTCTCCGGTTTTTGTGCCCGCGCATCTGTCCGACAAAAACAGCAGCACCGCCGTGAACAGAAACGCTATTCCCTCAAAAACAATGTCTCCGTCGCCCTGACGCGCGGTGAAGAAATCCTTTACGAGATACACCGGGATCAACACCAGCGTGGCGATTATCACCATAAACATCATTCGGCGGTTTGCGTTCATTTTTTTCCAGGAGAATTTTCCCGTGAATATATCGCCGATGGTGAAGAAGAATTCCTTTATCATTCCCCATATCGTTTTCCAAAACGCCGCGAAGACAGCCGCGAGCGTTCCCAGATGCAATACGATCGACAAGATCAGCGCGGATTCTCCGGTATAGCCGGTGACGTGCTGTACCACCGACAGATGCCCCGAGCTGGATACCGGCAGGAACTCGGTAAGTCCCTGTACTATCGCTTGAATTATTACACTTATGTAATCCATAGTATTCCCCTCATATTATGTTATGTTTTTATGTATAGAACTGCCGAGCTTCGACAGTTCGTTTTTGTTAGGAACCGTTTGTGTGCAGGAACTTGTTCGGGTCGCCCGCGATCAGCTTTCTGACGCGTTCGCCCTCGTCGGTGACGCCGTTGAAGCGCTTTTCCTTACCCTCGGGTTCCTCGATATTCTTATACAGATCGAATATTCCCATTATCTTTCTCCTCTCCAATCTCCCAGCCGTATATCCCCGTGCGCTTCCGTTACCTTTGCGGCGGTCTTGGGTCTGCCGCGCTTGGTCGGCTTTACGGGAACCGTTTTCTTGACTGACGCTTTTTGCTGCGTCTTGGTTTTTTTCTGCTTGGGAGCGCTTTTCTTCTCGATTATCTTATAAAGTCTGTTCACCGCGTCGGACAGCGATCCTAAATGATCTATAAGCCCCTCCTTGACCGCGGCTTTTCCCTCCAAGACCGTGCCTATATCAAGCACCAGCTCGTCGCGTTCCATCATGAGTTCCTTGAAACGCTCGGGCTTTATCTTGCTGTTGGAGGTTACAAACGTTGTGATGCGGTCCTGCATTTTCTCGAAGTAATTCATCGTCTGAGGAACTCCGAGCATCATGCCGTTCATACGAACGGGGTGTATCGTCATGGTCGCCGACGGCACTATGAAGCTCTCTTTCGCCGAAACCGCAAGCGGCACTCCTATCGAATGTCCGCCGCCTACGACAATGGATACCGTCGGCTTTGACATTCCCGCTATAAGCTCGGAGATCGCAAGCCCCGCCTCGACGTCGCCGCCCACTGTGTTCAACACTATGAGCAGTCCCTCGATGGTGCTGTCCTCCTCGATCGCCACCAACGCCGGGATTATATGCTCGT
Source organism: Oscillospiraceae bacterium (assembly GCA_022508965.1). Classification (GTDB taxonomy): domain Bacteria; phylum Bacillota; class Clostridia; order Oscillospirales; family Ruminococcaceae; genus CAG-115. The sequence continues at coordinate 25,581 of JAFLUD010000009.1, read as the reverse complement.
ACTTGGTGGTTTTATTCTGCGGAGGCAATATATAATGTCCCTCTATCTGCCCGATTATCGTCAGGCAGTGGATATTGTGCGGCGCGTTGTACGACGCGACAATTCCCGTGTCGATTATCTGCTGATTCTGCTCCTCGGTAAACGGAGCCTTTTGTTCTTCGCTCATCTTTGTTCTCCTCGGCGGCAAGCTGCTTGGAGGCAGCTTCTGCCCGCTGCTTTTCTCAATATTATGTTGCATTTAACTGCAGGCTGATTGCTGTACGGCTATTACGATGCCATTGATACAACATATTATGACACGAGGGGACAAGTTTATTCCTAAATATAATTATAATTCCACATAACTATACATTATAATTATAACACAGATTTACGCAATTGTCAACAAAAAACTAATCTCTAATCACTAATCTCTAACAACTATAAGCATACTTGTCTCAAAACAAGCATACAATACCACTGAAAACTTATTACATACCACAAGGAGGATTTTTATGGAAGAGAAAACCCTAAACGCCGTGCATATTGACGAGACCGTTTTCGACGGTCAGGTCGAGCAGGGCGTGGAGCTGGACTATGTCCTGCCCGATTACTGCCCAGATATTTTCAAGCTCCTGTCCTGCACGCTTACGCCCAAAACCGCGTCCTACAACGTCTCGGGCGACGGAAGGCTGGATATCGACGGCGTTGTGTACATAAAGGTGCTGTATCTCGCGGAAAACAGCACCGACGTGTACTGCATCGACCAGCGGTATACCTATTCTAAAACCGTTGATATGAGCCGCAAGGGCGCCGTATCGGAAACGCCGCTGGTGTCGCTTTCGATGAAGTCGGATTATTGCAGCTGCAGAGCCGCTAGTCCGCGCCGCATCGACGTTCGCGGAGCGGTCTCCTGCCGTATCAAGGCAGTTTCCTGTACGGAATACGCTCTGCCCGAGATCCCGAGGGGGCTTCAGGTGCGTATGCGCGAGGTCCAGTGCTGCGGGAAAACGCTCTTCGCGGAAAAACAGATGTCGGTTCGCGAGGAGATAGAAACGGGCGCGCCCGGGATCGCGTTTATAATGCAGTGCGACGCAGTTCCCAAGATAACCGATCTTCGCGTTATCGCCGACAAGGCGGTTCTTAAGGGAACCGTCACGATAAACGCTCTTTACGGCGTTGCGAATCCCGAAAGCAACGGCTGCTCGGAAACCGAGAAAATGTCCGCGGATATCCCGATCTCCGCTATTCTCGATATCGACGGCATCACCGACGTTCACCGCACATTCCCCGAGATATGCGTAATGAACATGGAGCTTATCCCGAAATCCGACAGCGGCATCATCTCCTGCGAGCTGCTGGTTATGTGCAGAGTGCGCGCTCAACAGGAAGAGACCGCCGAGATCCCGATCGACGTGTATTCCACCGAATACGAAACGGAATCCACCTCTAACCTGCTGAAGATCGCCGCCGAGCCGCGCACCGTCTCTCAGAACGTCGCCGTCCGCACCAATCTTACCACCGACAAGGGCGAGATACGCTCGGTATGGGACGTATCGAGCGAGCTTAAAAATCCCGTTTGCCGTCCGAATGCCGACGGAGAGCTGGTTCTCTCGGGGCAGCTGTTCTGCCGCGCGTTCGGTAAGAACGCCGACGGAGTGCCGTTCTTAGCGGAAAAGCAGGAGGCTGTCGAGCAGATAATCCCCGCCGCGAACGTTACGGGCGATACCGTTATTGATTTCACCGCGAACATCACCGACACGGGATTCTCGATAAAATCCGACGGCTCGCTGGAGCTTACAGCCTCCATCGGCTTTGAGGCGAGCCTTCACAACATCAAGCCCATCGAAGCAATAAACTCGGTCGTTATCGCCGAGGACAGACCCAAGGACAAATCGGACGAATTCGCGCTGAGGATCTGCTATACAAACGATTCCTCCGACTGCTGGAGCATCGCCAAGCAATGCAATACCACCGTTAAGGCAATTATGGAGGAAAACGAAATTGAGGACTGCGACGCGCCGCTTTCGGGCATGATCATCATTCCCACAGTTTAAAGGAGAGTGACATTAAATATGGACAACACAATTTATTCCGATATCGCAAAGCGCACGGGCGGAAATATCTACCTCGGGGTCGTAGGTCCTGTGCGTTCGGGAAAATCCACCTTTATCAGCCGTTTTATGAACAGCCTGGTTATCCCGAATATTCCCGACGAATTTCGGCGTGAGCGCGCCAACGATGAGCTTCCGCAATCCTCCGCGGGAAAAACTATCATGACCACCGAGCCGAAATTCGTCCCCGAGGAGGCTGTGACTATCGAGCTTCCCGATTCCGTAAAAATGAACGTGCGGCTTATCGACTGCGTGGGCTACATAGTTCCATCCGCTATCGGCTATATAGAAAACGAGGCTCCGCGTATGGTGATGACGCCGTGGTTCGACGAGGAAGTTCCGTTTAACATGGCGGCGGAGGTCGGCACTCAGAAGGTAATCAACGAACATTCCACGATAGGCATCGTCGTCACCACCGACGGCAGCATCACGGATATTCCCAGAGAAGAATACCAGGCAGCCGAGGAACGCATTATTTCGGAACTCAACGAGATCAACAAGCCGTTTGTGGTGCTTCTCAACTGCGAGAACCCCGACAGTCCCGAAAGCAGGCAGCTTGCGCGGGAGCTTTCCGAGAAATATGAGAACGACGTTATTCCCGTAAACTGCGTAGATCTTAACGAGGAAAAGATCATCGAGATTCTGGGAGCGGTGCTGCTGAAATTCCCCGTGCGCGAGGTGAAGATCCGTATGCCGAGATGGATCACCGCGCTCGACAAGGATCACTGGCTGAAAAAAGAGGTGTTCGGCTGCATTAAGGCGCAGGCAGCCGAGATCGCGGGGATCAACGATATCAAGACCGCCGCCGACGCTATTTCGCAGTGCGAATACATCAAGCGCGCGTTCGCGGAGGAGCTTGACCTCGGCACCGGCACGGGTATCATCGACATCACGCTTCAAAGCGAGCTGTTCTATAAAATTCTCGGAGAAGCCACGGGGCTTGATCTTCAAAGCGAGAACGATCTTATGCCGTGCATGATAGAGCTTGCGGATATCAAGCGCAGATACGAGCGCGTTAAAAACGCCCTCGAAGAGGTGGAGGCTACGGGCTATGGAATCGTACTCCCGCAGATGGATGAGCTTACTCTCGAGGAACCCGAGATCATAAAGCAGGGCGGAAAATACGGCGTCAGACTTAAGGCTTCCGCGCCGTCTATACATATGATGAGCGCGAATATCACCACCGAGATAAATCCCATCGTCGGCAGCGAAAAGCAATCCGAGGAGCTTATCACCTATCTTCTCAACGATTTTGAGGAAAATCCCACGAAGATTTGGGAAAGCAACATCTTTGGGAAATCGCTCTCCGATCTGGTAAACGAGGGGCTTCACAACAAGCTCAACCGTATGCCCACCGACGCGCGTATGAAGCTCCAGGAGACAATTCAAAGGATCATAAACGACGGCTGCGGCGGACTTATCTGCATAATTCTTTAAAAGAAACAATCCTCCTTTATGGCATATAAAAAGGCTCGGTAATTATTACCGAGCCTGATTTTTTATTCTGCTTTTGGTTCTTCAAGCGAATGCGACGATGCCTTTTGGAACAGCTCGTCCACCTTTGAAACGTCGATCTTGGTTATCAGCGAAACTGCGATGACCGCACACAGCGCTATCGCAAACGCCGGAGCCAGCGAGTAAACGCCCGTATTCGCAAACAACGGAACGTTCTCCCAGATAATTACCGAAGCGCCGCCCGCGATTATTCCCGCTACCGCGCCGTGGATCGTCATTCTCTTCCAGAACAGCGACAGCAGCATTGCGGGTCCGAATGCCGCGCCCAGTCCCGCCCAGGCGTAGGACACCAAGCCCATTACCGAGCTGTTCTCGTCAAGCGCTATGATGTACGCGATGACAGCTACCACGATAACCGTACCGCGCGATATCCACATAAGCGTCTTTTCGGAGGCGTTTTTCTTGAAGAGCTTGAACATATCGTTGGTGACCGCCGAGGAGGTTACCAGCAGCTGAGAATCCGCCGTGCTCATGATCGCCGCGAGTATCGCCGAGAGTATCACTCCCGCGATTATCGCAGGCAGCAGCGACGACGACAGGAACATGAATATCTTCTCGCTGTCGCCCATCTGATTGAACTTTGCGAGAATATCTGCGTTTTCGGGAGCGTTTAAGAACATCATTCCGAAAATTCCGACAAGCACCGCCGCAAAGAGCGTTACAAATACCCAGATCGTTGCAATAAGGCGGGATTTTTTGATCATGTCGCTGTTCTTGATTGCCATGAATCTGACTAAAATATGCGGCATTCCGAAATATCCCAGTCCCCACGCGAGTCCCGAAACTATCGTGGTTATCGCGAGAGTTCCGTCGGGGTTCTTGATGAAGCTTAAGTAATAATCGGTGATCGCGCCGTTTGTGAGAGCGGCATTCCAGGCAGCGCCCGTATCGGGAACTTTCACAAGAACCACTATCGGAACTACCACCAGTGCTATGAACATCAGCGTTCCCTGCATAAGATCGGTCCAGCAGACCGCCAAGAAGCCTCCCAAGAACGTATAGGAAATGATTATCAGCGCGCCGATAGTAAGAGCTATTCTGTATTCCACGCCGAAAACGAAGTTAAAGAGCTTTGCTCCGCCGCTGAACGCCGACGCGGTATAGATCAGGAAGAAGAAGAAAATAATAATCGCGCATACCAGACGCACTACCGGCGAATTATTGAAAAATCTCTTCTGGAAATACTCGGGGATCGTTATCGCGTCGCCTACCGCGTAGGACATCTTGCGAAGGCGCTTCGCGAGTATCAGCCAGTTTAAGTAAGTGCCGATAAACAAGCCTATAGCTATCCAGCTCTGGGTGAGTCCGCCTACCATTACCGAACCCGGAAGTCCCATAAGCAGCCAGCCGCTCATGTCCGACGCCTGCGCCGATATCGCCGTCGTCCAGCTTCCCAGCTTTCTTCCGCCGAGAAAATAATCCGACATATTTTTGGATTTTCTGAACGACAATATTCCTATCGCGAGTATCACCAGCGCATAAAGTATAAACGCCGCGACAGTATAAATACTGAATTCCATTTACATTCTCCTTACATTAAAAATAATACAATATTAATTATAACACATTTTGAGAAACATTGCAAGTACTTTTTTCGGGAAATTTCCCTTTATTCCCCAAAACAAAATCTTACTTTCCAGCAAACAATTACCTTTAATATTTTCAAAAACGCCGAAAATAATAATAGCGCAAGGGTCAAAACGGGTTTTTGAAAACGGATTTGTTCGTTATGTTCAAATTTGTTTTAAGGCGAGCCGCCTTTGGCAATTCGTTTCAAGTGTGAACCATTGTCAAAGGCAGAAGCTCGAAACGAACGATATTTCGGTATCGAACATTCCTTAGACGCGTTTTATGTAATTCCTTGCTATTACTAATTGATTTCAAGGAGAATTATCATGGCTAACAAACAGTATAAGGCTAATCTTAACAACATCAAGATGCAGGCAGCTAACGAAGTAGGCGTTACCCTCAACAACGGCTATAACGGCGACCTGACCGCAAGACAGGCTGGTTCTATCGGCGGTATGATGGTTAAAAAGATGATCGAGAGCTATTCTCAGAACGCTAAGTAAGCTCTGTCCCTTTTTTGAAAAAACGATCCTCCGGGCAATAGTCCGGGGGATTATTTCAGCAACAAAATATCCTTACAGCCATTATTGCTCGGAAATTATCCGCATAATATTGGAAAAAAGCAGCTGGCTGCCGGGGGATTATTTTCAGTTGACAGTGGAAAGTGTAAAGTGTAAAGTATTTTATGGATAGGAACATTGTAAAATATTGTGCGCCTACTTTGGCGGGGATCAAGACAGGGAGCTTGTTTAGGGGGAATTTTCGGGACGGGCGCGAAATGCTGGCGTGCTTTCGGCGGTGGAACGGAATTTTTCGCGAAAACGGGCTGAGAGCGGTTCCTTTTGAGAATAAACGCGGCGATATTCTTGTGTACATTTACAGGACATCACAGCTTATGCGCGACCTGAATCTCCCCGAAGCGCGGGATATCCTCGCCCGCCGCGGATATTCACCCGAATTCCCCGAAAAATGCGTAAAGAGACTTTCTAAGCGCATTTGCGAGGGCTGCGAATTCCCGCATGAGATCGGTCTTTTTCTCGGTTATCCGCCCGAGGACGTGCGCGGCTTTATCGAAAAAAGCGACTGCCGTTTTTCGGGAGCGTGGAAGGTCTACGGCGACGTGGATTACGCGAAAAAACAGTTCTCACAATTCAAAAAATGCACCGAAATTTATTCCCGTTTATACGAGAATAGCCGCTCGATTGAGCGGCTATGCGTGTTAAGATGAGTAGACTTGTTTTGCTATATCGACGGTTTCTTTTGCGTCCTTGGCGTAGAAATCCGCGCCGATCTTTTCGGCGTAGGTTTTCGTAAGGACTGCGCCGCCAACTACTATTTTGCAGTTTACGTTGTTTTCGCGGAGGAGCTTTATCGTTTCCTCCATGCTTTTGAGCGTGGTAGTCATAAGCGCGGAAAGTCCCACAAGACGCACGTCGTATTTCACCGCGGCGTCGACTACCGTTTGATAATCTACGTCTTTTCCCAGATCAATAACCTCGAAGCCGTAGTTTTCGAGCAGCGTTTTTACGATATTCTTTCCGATATCGTGAATGTCGCCCTTTACCGTCGCCAGCACTACCCTTCCCCTGCTCTCGTTTTCGCCGCCGCGCGCCGCTATCGCCTTTTTCACCACGTCGAACGCCGCCTGCGCCGCGCCCGCGGACTGAATAAGCTGCGGCAGGAATATGCTGCCCTTTTCAAAACGCTCGCCCGCGCTGTCCAGTGCGGGTATCAGCTTTTCATTTATGAGGAACATCGGATCCGCGCCCTCGGAAAGCAGCTTCTCGGCTGCTGCGGCGCACTCCGCTTTCAAGCCGCTTGCCACTGCGTGAGCGATGTCGTCTCCGCTCGCAGTCACAGCCGCTTTATTCTCCGACTTAACGGTCTGGGTAACGATGGTTTCCGCGCCGAATTTCTCGATATAATCCGCGCCGTTTCTGTCATAGCCCGACAGCAGTCTGAAAGCTCCGACGGCTCCCGTCATCGCGGCGTTGTTGGGGTTCATTATCGGAAGATCGAGACCGCTGTTCATTGCCATTGTCAGGAAAGTGGAATTCACAAGCTCTCTGTTCGGCAATCCGAACGACACGTTCGACACGCCGAGGACGTTTTTCAGTCCCAGCCGCTCGCGCACCATTCTCAGAGCCTTGACGGTCTCCATGACGTTGTCCTGCTCGGCGGAGGCTGTGAGCGTAAGGCAGTCTATATACACGTCGCGCTTTGGGATGCCGTATTCGAGAGCGCGGTTAAGTATTTTCTCGGCGATCTCGAAGCGCTTTTCGGCGGTTTTGGGGATCCCGTCCTTATCGAGCGTCAGCCCCACGACAGCCGCCCCGTATTTCTTCACCAAAGGCAGCACAGCTTCGAGCTTTTCGTCCTCGCCGTTCACGGAATTGACGATCGGCTTTCCCGAGACGTTTCTCAGCGCCGCCTCGAGGACCTCCGTCTCGGTGGTGTCAATTTGCAGCGGCGCGTCGCACACCGACTGCACCGCGTCCACCGCCAGGAGCATCATTTCCCTTTCGTCGATATCGGGAAGCCCCACGTTTACGTCGAGAATTTCCGCGCCGCCGTCGGTCTGCTCGATCGCCTGCTTCATTATATAATCAAGGTCGCGGCGTTTGAGCGCTTCCTTAAACAGCTTTTTGCCGGTGGGATTTATGCGCTCGCCGATTATCCGCACCGTGTCTACCGTCACGACCTTTGAAGCCGAGCACACCGCCGCGGGTATCTCGGGAATTTCCCTCGAATATTTTCTGCCGCTCAGGACTGATTTCATTTCTCGGACAAAATCGGGATTCGTACCGCAGCAGCCCCCGAACAGCTTTACGCCCTTATCCGCCATCTGCGCGATGTATTCCGCGTATTTTTGGGGAGTTATGCTGTACTCGCCCGTTTTCGGGTCGGGGAGTCCCGCGTTGGGACGTATCAAAACGGGCTTGTCAGACCACCTGAGAATTTCCTCGCAGATAGGCATTGCCTCGTCGGGTCCGAGGGAGCAGTTCATGCCGATGACGTCCGCGCCCATAGCCCCGAGCGTCAGCGCCATTGACGCCGCCGTGCAGCCGGTGAACGTCCGAAGATTGCGCTCGAAGGTCATCGTACATACTACGGGAAGCGAGGTGTTCTCCTTTGCGGCAAGCAGCGCGGTTTTGATCTCCATTAAGTCGGTCATGGTCTCGAGGACTATAAAATCCGCGTCCCTACCCGCCTGCATTATCTCCTTGAACATCTCATACGCTTCGTCCACGGGAAGATCGCCCGCGGGACGGAGCATTCTTCCGAGAGAACCAACGTCCAGCGCCACAAGAGCGCCCGTTCCCTCGCAGGCTTTGCGCGCTATCCCGATGCCCTTTTTAACGACCTGTTCAACGGAATACTCGCTGTTTTGCAGCTTATGGCGGTTTGCACCGAAGGTGTTCGCGTACACAGCCTGCGCGCCCGCCTCGATATATTTTCTGTGAATTCCCTCGATCAGCTCGGGGTTTGTGAAATTAAGCTCCTCGGGAATGCCGCCGAGCTTTAGCCCTGCCGCCTGGAGCATGGTTCCCATGGCGCCGTCAAGCAGGATAAATTCTTCGTTTTCCAACAATTCTCTGAAAGTCATTTGTTTTCTCCTTTATTGCTGTACGGCTGCCGCAGGCTCGTCCTCCCTCGGGAGCCTGTGCAGCGTTGCTATCGCTATGACCGCTATCATCACCGCGCAGACCGTCCAGATTATCGGCTCGGAGATCACTACTCCGAAATAGCCGCCTATTTCCTCTATCGTTTTGCCTGCCGCGCCGCTCTTCTCGCTGCCGCCGAACAGCGGTATCATCACCGCAACCGTCACTATCTTCCAGGACAGCTCTATGATGCTGCAGATTATCGGCACGAGACTTTTCCCCAAACCCTGAAGCGAGCTGCGAAGTCCCAGCAGCACCGCCAGGCAGTAATAAAACGACACCGACCACCGCATATACAGCACCGCCGTGTCTACTATCGCCGCACCCTCGGGCGTGTCAATGTCGGTGACTATCATTCCGATGAGTGATCTTCCGCCCAGGAATACCACCAGCACCGCGATTGTCGCCCAGCCGAGCATCAGAAGCAAGCCGTCGCGGATCCCTTTACGGATCCGCGTGTACTTCCCCGCGCCGCGGTTCTGCGAGCAAAATGTGACCAGCGTGGCGCAGACCGCCGAGAACGGCATGATAGTCAGGCTGAATATCTTCCGCGCGGCGGTGTGGGCGGTGATTATATCCTCGCCGAAGCCGTTTATTCCGTTTTGGAGAACTATCGAGCCTATGTCCACTATGGAATACATCAGCGCCATTCCGAAGCCCGCCGCCAACAGCCGAGAGGCGCTTTCGGCGGTGAACACGAAGTCGGTTCTCTTGACAAGAAGGATCGGGCGGCGTTTTATCAGATAAACCAGGCATACCGCCGCCGAGATCGCCTGCGCCGCGACTGTCGCGAGCGCCGCGCCGACGACTCCCATTTTCAGGACGGGTACCAGCAGGATATCCAGACCGATATTCAGCACGGTGGAGATCACCAGAATAACAAGCGGCACAACGCTGTCGCCGACGGCGCGGAGTATTCCCGCTTCAAAATTGTACAAAAGCGTTACCACAAGCCCAAGCGCCACTATCAGCAGATAACCCTGCGCTTCCTTGAAGATCGCGTCGCTTATGTCAAGCGCGTGCAGCAGCGGCTCTATGAATATCACCACTCCGAGTATCATAAGCGCTACCATAGTTCCCGAAAAAACAAGCATCCGCGCTATCGTTCGGCGCATCTCGGGGTAGTTATCCGCGCCGAAATATTCCGCCACTACTATCGCGAAGCCCGTTACAAGCCCGTTTATTATGTTGAACAGCAGCGATACCACGGGGGCGGTGGCTCCCACTGCCGCTATGGAATCGTTTCCGAGGTTTTGCCCTATTATGATAATATCCGCCAGGCTGTACGCCTGCTGAAACAGGCTTCCCAGCAGGATCGGCAGCGCAAACGTTATTATCAGCTTTATCGGCCTGCCGCGCGTCAAGTCTCTCAAAATACCGCCTCCCAAACATACACATTATATTCTAACACAACGGCGGGCAAATTTCAAGAGATTTCTTCGGAATATTCTCAATATAAAGAATTTTTATTTCCTCTTGCATTTTGGTAAAATATGTTGTATAATAAATACAGGCACCTGTAAATGGCATTATTTTTATGGAGGACTTGAAATGTCGGTTAATCTTCAAAAAGGACAAAAGGTCGACCTTACCAAAGACAACGCGGGTCTTAAAACGCTGGTCGTTGGTCTGGGCTGGGACGAGGCTCCGCGGAAGTTTTCGCTGTTCTCGGCTCATCAGGACATCGACTGCGACGCTTCGGCTATCCTCATTACCGAAAGCACCGGCAAGCTCGCCGGTCCTACCGACGTTGTGTACTACGGTCAGCTGGCTCACAAAAGCGGCGCTATCCGTCACTGCGGCGATAATCTCACCGGCAAGGGCGACGGCGACGACGAGCAGATCATAGTCCAGCTGGATAAGATCCCCGCGGAATACTCCAAGATCGTTTTCGTGGTGACTATCTATCAGGCTACCGAGCGCAAGCAGCAGTTCGGTATGATCAAAAACGCGTTTATCCGCATCGTTGACGCGGATAAGGGAACAGAGCTGTGCAAGTACGATCTTTCCGAAAACTATAACGGCAAGACCGCTATGATCTTCGGCGAGGTCTACCGCTATAAGGGCGAATGGAAATTCGGCGCTATCGGGCAGCCTACCACCGACAACGGTATCGGCGAAATGGCTGCAAGATTCCAGTAAATTACATTTTTAAGGAGGAATTATTATGACAAAGAAACTGGTTATCATCTCGGGCATCATTACTCTGGCGGCTCTCGCGGCAGCGGCAGTTGCTTATTTCCTTCTCGGGAAAACAAATGTGTTCGATCAATGGAACTTGGACGTTCTCGACGACGATTTTGACGAGGATTAAGGCGAGCCGCCTTGGGTTTTTCGTTCCGTACGAAGAACATTTCCAAAGACAGACGCTCGAAGGGTGCAATACTTCTATATCGCACGCTCACAAAAAAACCAGCGCCGCAGTCTACCGACCGCGGCGCCTTCTTGTTAGGGGACTATCCCTCACCCGTCATCGCGGGCTTCCTAAGGATCAGTTGCAGCCGCATCCGCAGCCGTTGTTGTTGCCGCATCCGCAGCCGTTGTCGCTCGAGTTGTTGCCGCAGCAAGAAGAGAGCAAGAGAATGAGAATGATGATCCAGCAGCAGCTGTTGCCGCCCATGTTAAAACCACACATAATGTGCCTCCTTATAAGTACAGTTGAAACCTTTAACTCCCCTGTGGAGCTGCCGTTTCACAGTACATATTATGCCATTATGAGAAATTGGTTACAGAAAAAACGTTTTGCGAAGAAAACATAATTTAAACAGCATTTTTCCGCGGGTCTCCCGCGGAAAAATAACCTCTGTCTGAACGCAGTGCACAGACGCGAAGCGGCTGGGCGCGCAGTGAAGACGGCTCGGCAGGGCGTTAGCCGTGCCGACCTCCGCGTAAGCGGAGAACCTGCCGGAAAAGCCGGAAGGCTTTTCCGGCAGAACACAGAATAGGCGCCGTTCGGGGAATGAACGGCGCCTGGCGCTATGATTGGAGGATTTGATTTTGCTTTTTCCTTCTGTTTATATTTTAGCACCCCTATTCCCAAAAATCAATAATTATGACAACATTGTAACCAAATTTCGTGAAATTGTAACCGTTTTGTAACCTTTTTGTAACCCTTTTGTAACCTTTTGATTTTTTCGAGAAATTTATTATGAATTATTTGTGAAAAATTTAAAAAAACTCTAGTCAAATCATATATTTTGTGGTATAATAGAGAAGGTATAACTATTAAATAGGTATTCAGGGTGAATTTTAATGATATATCTGGACAATGCCGCGACGACCAAGCCTTGCTTGGAATGCAGAAAAGCGGTCGCCGAGGCTATGGAAAACCAATTTGGGAACGCAAGCTCCCTGCATAATATGGGGACTGCCTCATTACAGATACTCTCGCGCGCTAAGCGGACAGTTCTGGCGGCGCTTTCGGGAACTAAATCCCCTCTCGACGGGGAGGTCGTTTTCACATCGGGCGCTACCGAGAGCAACAACATGGCTATATTCGGCGCGGCGGAGCGTGCGCGCTGCCGCAGGATAGTTTCCACGGCTATCGAGCACCCGTCCGTTGCGAGGGCGCTTGACGGGCTTGCCGAGCGCGGCTTTGAGGTCGTAAGGCTTGCTCCGAAAGACCACGCGGATTTTATTGAAGCGATCGTAAACGCCGTTGACGAAAACACCGCCCTCGTGTCTGTTATGGCGGTCAACAACGAAACGGGCTTTGCCGTGGACGTTCCGCTTTTATACAAGCAGATAAAGCGCAAAAATCCCAAGACCGCCGTACATATCGACGCGGTGCAGGGCTTTCTCAAAATGCCGCTGGACGGCGATCTGATAAGCGTTTCGGGGCACAAGATCCATTCCTCAAAGGGGATAGGCGCGCTGTTCATAAAAAAGGGCGAGATCATTCCCCCGCTTCTTAAAGGCGGCGGACAGCAGCACAATCTGCGTTCGGGAACCGAGCCTGTCGAGCTTATCGCGGGCTTTGAGGCGGCAATAAACGCCTACCGCGGAAGCCACGAGGGGTTCCTCAAACTCAAAAATCATCTGCTGAAAAGGCTTTCGGAGCTTTCGGACATCAAGCTGAACTCCGACGAAAGGTGCGTTCCGAATATCGTAAACTTCAGCGTTCGGGGGGTGCGTTCGGAGATCATGCTACACTCGCTAGAGGAGGACGGCATCTACGTTTCGAGCGGTTCTGCGTGCTCTAAGGGAAAGAAGAGCGGAGTTCTGGAGGCGCTGGGCGTCTCCGACAAGGACGCGGACTGCGCGGTGAGGGTGTCCTTTTGCGCGGACAATACTACCGACGAGATAGACGCGCTGTGCGACAAAATTTCCAAAACCATTGAAAGAGTCAGACGGGGAACCTCAAAAAACCGGTTTTAAAAGAAAAAATCGGTAAAGTGCGTCGGTTGCACGAACGATTGCAAGCAATCGCCCTGAAAGCCGACGACGCAAGGCTGTATGCCTTGCTAGGAGGTTTGACGCAGCAAACGGCGTGCTATGCCGATTTTTCCTAAAACAAGGTTTTTGAGGTGACCAAGAGATGAAGGAAATTATTCTTGCGAAATACGGGGAGATTGCTCTCAAGGGCGAGAACAGAAGCACCTTTGAGGACATTCTGACCCGAAACATAAAACGCCGCCTGAAAAATCTGGGCAGCTTTCAGCTATCAAGGCGGCAGTCCACAATATACATTGAGCCGTTGGACGACGGCGATGTTGACGCGGCTGTTGAAGCGCTCAAATGCGTGTTCGGCATCGGCGCTATACAACGATGCGCGGTGTTCCCAAAAGATTTTGAAACAGTTACCGAAAATCTGAGCTATCTCAAATCCGCGCTTGATACCGCTAAGACATTTAAGGTCGAGGCGAAGCGCTCGGACAAGAGCTTTCCGATGAAGTCTCCGGAAATTCAGCAAAGGCTCGGAGACGCCGTGCTGGACGCGTTCCCACATCTCGGAGTTGACGTACATACGCCCGATGTTACCGTGCGGCTGGAGATCCGCGACAACGGCGCGTATCTTTCCGCAGAACGCATCATCGGCGCGGGAGGAATGCCCGTAGGCTCCAGCGGAAAGGCTCTGCTGATGCTGTCGGGCGGTATTGACTCGCCGGTTGCCGGATATATGATGGCAAAGCGCGGTCTGATCGTGGACTGCATTCACTATGTGAGTCCGCCGTACACCTCTGAGCGCGCGCGGCTAAAGGTAGAAAAGCTCTGCGAGCTGATGACGGGATACTGCGGAGACATCAGGTTCTACTGCGTTCCCTTTACAGAAATACAGGAGGCGCTTCGCGACAACTGCCCCGAGGAGCATTTCACGGTGCTTATGCGGAGAATGATGGTGAAGATCGCGAATAAGATCTGCTCGCGCGACGGCTACGGAGCTATCATCACGGGTGAGAGCTTAGCGCAGGTCGCTTCGCAGACGCTGCCCGCGCTGTACTGCACGAACGCGGCGGCTGAGTTTCCTGTGTTCCGACCGGTCATCGGAATGGATAAGATTGAGATCACCGAGATATCGCGCAGGATCGGGACCTTTGAAACGTCAATCCTCCCCTACGAGGACTGCTGTACGGTGTTCTCTCCGAAGCACCCGCGCACACGTCCGAAGTTTGAGGATATTCTCGCGGCGGAGGGAGCGTATGACTTCGATTCCATGATAGACGAGGCTATCTCTAAAACCGAGATGAAACGCTTTAAGTACGGAGAGGAAACAGTGTTTTTGGATTGATGAACGACAATGTCAGAAAATTAGCCGAAAAGATAGTTGAGGAATGTTCCGCGCGCGGGCTTCGCGTTTCCACGGCGGAGAGCTGTACGGGCGGTTTGATCTCGGCGGCAATAACGTCCGTTCCGGGAAGCAGCGCGGTGATAGAATTCGGGGTTTGCTCCTACTCAAACAGGATAAAGCATAAAACTCTGGGTGTTTCGGAAAAAACGCTGGAACAGTTCACCGAATACAGCGAACAGTGCGCCGAGGAAATGGCAAGGGGGGCGCTTACAGTATCCGGCGCGGATCTTGCGGTATCCACCACGGGAATTGCGGGTCCCGACGGCGGCACGGACGAAAATCCCGTCGGAACAGTCTATATATGCGTTTGCGACAGGTTCTCGGCCGACTGTGAGAAATTCACGTTTGAGAATAAAGGACGCGATCATATTCGCATTGCGGCGACCGAACAGGCGCTTGCTATGCTTCTTAAAAAAATACAGAAATAAACATATTCGAAAGGGGAAAATAAAATGCCTTACTTAGACGACGAACCAAGAAAAAAGAAAAAACCCGAAAGCCGCAGAGATATCGCTCTCGACAAGTTCGAGATGTCCTCGGAGAGCGCTCCGAGAAAGGTAAAAAAGAGCGACAAGATAAGCGGCAGAAGAAATCAGAATCCATTTGTGAAATTCGCGGTGGCGGCGTTTCCGCAGGCGGACGATCCGCCCTCCGAGAAATTCCGCAAGGCGTTTTTGCTGATGGCGGTGGCGGTGCTTATCGGCGCGCTGATGTTTTTGGGGTGGCAGATATTCAGCATCGCAAAGGGCGACAAGCTAAACAACGAGCTTGCGAACATCGCGGGAAATCCGATAAATAACAACGGCAGCTACCGTCAGCCCGACCACATCGCCAATCCAGACGCGAATATTGCGACCTCCGCGGGCACCGAGGAGCCGGAATTCATCGACCTTACTCCCGTTGTGAACACGCCGCTTAACATCAACTTCGACGAGCTTATCAAGCGAAATCCCGATACGCGCGGCTGGATATGTATTACCGATACGATGATAAACAACGTTATCGTTCAGTCGACCGACAACAACTATTATCTCAACCACGACTTCAACGGAAACGAATCTATTTCGGGAACGGTTTTTTCGAGCTATCTGAATAAATGGGACGGAACCGACGACAATACTATTCTCTTCGGGCATAATATGTCTAACGGACAGTTCTTCGCATATGTTATGCACTATGTTCCCAACGACAAGAGCCGCGAGCCGATCGCTTTCTACAAGGTTCATCCGACTGTTATGATGGCGACTCCCGACGGCGGCAGCGAGACCTACAAGATCTTCGCGGGTATGATCTGCAACACACAGGAACAGTACGGAGAGGTGTTCGATTACATCACGAAAACCAAGTTCGAGAACGCGGCGGATTTCAACAACTATATCCTGGATGTCATGGACAGAAGCTGGTTCTTTACCGACGTTGACCTTAAATACGGCGACGAGCTTCTGACTCTCTCCACCTGCTATTGGCCGCTCGGAAAACAGGTGGACACCAGGTGGGTCATTCTCGCGCGAAAGGTACGTCCCGGCGAGAGCGAATATGTCGATACTTCCAAGGCTTACCGAAACTATCAGGCGAAATTGTTTGACTACTATTATGACCGCATTAACGGCACCTGGTCAGGCTCCGTCTGGGACAGATCCAAGCTGCTGAGCTACTGACAGACATTATAGAATGGGGGAATTTGTATGGCAAACTTTGCGGAAAAGGAAAATGTGTTCTTAAAGGTCGCAAAATACCTTATACCGTGGAAGGGTGATAATTCCTCGGAGGTCATCAGAAAAATCATCTTCTTGGGAGCTATCGTGGTCCTCATCATAACGCTCTCGATGATTTTCGTGTTTAAAGGAAGAGTTTCCGGAGAAAATAAGGAAAACGAGGAGCTGGCTAATCTCTACCACGGCACGGGAGTTACTATCGACACCGAAAAGCTCGAACAGCTCGAAAAGGAGTTCCCTACCGTTCAGGAGCAGTTTTTGCCGCTTCTTGAGATAAACAAGGACGTTATCGGGTGGATAACCATCGGCTCTACCGACCCGAACGAGAAGCCGTTTATCGACTATGTTGTAATGCAGGGCAAAGACAACGACTATTACCTCACCCACAACTATAAGGGCGAGAACAGCATTTCGGGAGCGATCTTCGCGGACTGCCGCAGTCCCATTACCGCCGATAAGCGTCCCGCGAACATCGTTCTTTACGGACACAATATGCAGTCGGGCGAGATCTTCGGAAAGCTGTCGAGATATTTTAATTACAGCTACACCCACTCCGACAAAACAGATATCAGCTACTACAAAAATCATCCGACAGTAACGTTCAGCACCCTTTACGATACCTCGACCTACAAGATCTTCGCGGGTATGCTGGTGAACACCGAGGATGTCGCGGGCGAAGTCTTCAACTATCACCGCGTTCACAACTTCAAGAACAAGAGCGAATTCGACGAATACTGCGCGCAGGTCCTCGACCGCTCGACCTTTATCACTCCCGACGTTGACTTGCAGTACGGCGACGAGCTTATCACTCTCTCCACCTGTATCTACGGCTACAACGACAAGGCAGACCCGCGCTGGGTGGTATTTGCGCGGAAGGTTCGCGACGGCGAAAGCGAATCTGTTGACGTTGACAAGGCGTTCGCAAATCCCAGCCCGCTGTTCTACGATATGTATTACTCCACCTTCGGAGGAAAATGGAACGGCAGACAGTGGCCGACGGACATTATCAAGGGGTATAAAAATTAACAGCGTTCTTAAATATTCTTAATATAAATTTTGAAGGGATTGACAACCGATGGCAGAAATGGATATGGGCTTCTCTCCCAAAAGAAGCGGAAATCACAAAAAGAATAAGAAAAAACAGGGCTTCTGGGAGAGCATCGTCACGGGGCTTTTCCCCGTAAAGGGCGACAGCACGGGCGAGATCCTCAGGAAGATCGTGTTTCTTACCGCGCTGATCGTTCTGGTGGTAGCGCTGGTGATGATCGCCGTGTATTTTGTGCAGTTCGGGAAGCTCGAACAGAACGTCGCGGACGGCACGGCTACCGACAAGGCAATTGTCGAGCTGAAAAACACCCAGCCCACCAAGGAGCATATCGACAATCTGCCGCAGGGCACGGTAAACGAGGAGTTCGCCGCGCTTTACGCCGAGAACAGCGATTTCATCGGCTGGCTGAATATTCCCGGCACAAACATCGACTATCCCGTCGTTCAGACAGACAACAACGACTTCTATCTCCACCGCGATTTCCACAAGGATTATCTGTTTGCGGGAACGCTTTTCGCGGACTATGAGGGTCCCGTGACAGCCGACGGAATGCCCCAGAATACCGTTATCTACGGGCATAACATGATGTACAAGTATCAGTTCTCGGGGCTGATGAATTACAAGCACAGGATCGACTTCTTGAAATACTCGCCCGTGATAAACTTCGACACGCTTTACGGGAACAACAGCTATAAGATCATCTCCGTATTCGTCACAAACGTTTATAAAGAGCACGGCGAGGTGTTTGAATACAACAAGCATCTTTACTTTAAGAACCGCGACGAATTCTTTGATTTCGTTCTCGAATGCGAGGACAGAAGCATTTACGAGATGGGTGTTGACGTCGAATACGGCGACGAGTTTCTGACGCTTTCCACCTGCGATCAGGATATCAGCCTAGATCTCAGACTGGTTATCGTAGCGAGAAAGGTTCGCCCCAACGAAAGCCCGGAGGTAGACACCTCCAAGATAGTCAAGAAATCCAGCACAAAGTACTTCGACGCGTATTACGACATCTTCGGAAAGCTTTGGAAGGGCAGAACGTGGGATACCTCGGTCGTAAAGGGCATGGACGAATATATCAAGTCTCACGGGCTTGAAGACGATCCCAAAAATTACTGATAAAGGGCGGTTTTATGAAACATCTTTCGCTAGTGAAAATCATTGTGGCGCTGTGTATTCTCAACGCGTATCTGTTTACCTGCGCGGTTATGGGAACGGTCGAGAGCGGCAGTGCCGACGTTGTTCCCGAGCCTCCCTCGGGCTATGAGGATCCCGACGACGAGGCGCACGGCGTGGGAACATCGGATTTTTTGATCCCATCGGACGATGAGAACAACAACGGCACGAACGTTTTTGAGAATCTCGTGAATATCTCGTTCGGGAACCCGTCGCTGGCTCAAAAGCCGTTCAGCTCATCTTCGTATATTCCGAGCGAGCTTGTGAACAATCTCCCCTCCGGCGAGAGCAGTTCCTCGGGGTCGAGCACCTCGAGCACTACGAGCTCCACGAGTTCTTCGACAAGCTCCACGACGACTTCTTCGACCACCACAACGACCAGATCCTCTAGCAGCACTACGACGACAACGAATTCCTCGTCAACTACTACGACCACCTCAACGACGACTACCACCACGAGTTCTCCCTCGTCGTCTTCCGAATCCACCTCGAGCAGCAGCTCGTCCTCCACTCAGCCCAATCAATCCACCGTAAACAGCGAGGCGGCAAACGAGATCCTCACCGTAAACAACCGCGGCGAGGTCGTTTCGGGAAAGGCGTTGGATATCATCTCGCGTATAGTTGCGAACGAGATCGGCGGAACGTTCGCTCCCGAGGCTATAAAGGCGCAGGCGGTCGCGGCGTATACCCACGTTAAGTACAACAATCTTCACGGAAACAACCCCTCGGTCATTCTCAGCAACAACGTTCCCGATTCGGTAAGAGTGCTGACTGCCTCGGTCATCGGGCAGGCGGTCTACTACAACGGCGAGATCATCCAGGCGGTGTATTCCGCTTCTTCGGCGGGATATACGGCGTCCAGCCAGAACGTCTGGGGCAATCCCCTTCCCTATCTGCAAAGCGTTTACTGCGAGCTTGACGCGGAATACGATCCAAACTACGGCAGGACTGCGCGGTTCAGTTCCTCGAACATAAAGTCGCGCGTTTACAATACCACCGGCATATCGCTTTCGGGCAATCCCGCAAACTGGATCTCCATTGACGGCTACACCGAGGGAAAATACGTCGGAGCTATGTCGATCGGCGGTCACCAAAGCTACACGAATTCCTCGGGAAAAACGGTCAATATCACGGGACGGATATTCCGCGAACAGATAATGGATTTCGATATCCGCTCGGTCGCTTTTGACGTGGACTACGACTCCGCAACCGACGAGTTTATCTTCACTACATACGGCTACGGTCACGGCGTGGGGCTTTCCCAGAACGGTGCGAACAACCTCGCGAAATACTGGGTGTGGGACTACAAGCAGATACTCGAGTTCTATTATCAGGGAACTATCGTAAAATAGGAGGAACGTATGGACGACAAGGAAAAGAAGCTCCCGGAAAAACCCGACAGCTCCGACAATTCTTCCTGGGTGGACGATATGAAGCAAGACTTGGAAGAATATATAGAGGAACAGGGAATCTACATTCGACAATAGTCGGCTGCCGATAAACCCTCATCTGCGTTGTCACCGCCGCTTCGGCAGGCACAAAGCCTAGCCGAAGCGACGCTTCCTAGCATCTGAGGGCTTCTCGACAGCCTAACGCGCATTATAAAAATAAAGGGAAGAGTTTTTAACGCTCTCCACTGTTTTTATTTTGGTTTGTAATAACTAAGCAATTCCGCCAGTCCCTCGCAGCCTGCTTTTACATCTCGATAAGTACTCTCGAAATCGCCGGTATACCACGGGTCGGAGATGTCGCGGGAATTCGGATTCTCCGCGAATTCCGAAAGCAGGTGCAGCTTATGCTTTTCATCGCCCCAGAAGCGCAGCATATTCTGAATATTCGCGCCGTCCATTCCTATAAGCAGATCGAATTCCTCATAATCGGACTTGGTGATCTTACGCGCACGTTTTTTTGAGCAATCTATCCCCAGACGGTCAAGGATGCCGCGCGTGCCGTAATGGACGCCGTTTCCGAGTTCCTCGGAGGAGGTCGCGGCGCTCTCAACATAAACGCCCTTTATCCCCCGCTTCTCGCAGATATCCCGCAGCACATACTCCGCCATCGGACTGCGGCAGATATTCCCATGACATACGAAAAGTATCTTCATCTGCGAATTCTCCTTTCGGAATTAGGTATATTATGAGAGATTTTCGCGCTCCCTCTCCATCATCTCAACTATCTCGAAATACTCGTCGAGCTTCGCCTGCGCTTGCTGTTCGGACAGGTCAAACTGCGCCATGACGAGATGCAGCACCGTTTCGACGGAGCAGTCTTGAGAGAATTTGTCGCGTATCAGGTCAAGCGGTTCCATGGCGTTCTCCTTTACAAGTCATAACAATATTTTAGCACATAAAGTAAAATTTGTCAAGCGTATTTAAGGCAATCACTCTACAATAATTGTGCGGTATTGCCTTAATCAAGGCGTTCCAGGCTTTTGAGCGAGACATTTGAGAAGCGGTACAGCATATCGTGCGTGTCATAGCTTATATCGTCGAGCGTTACCCTGACTTTAACGAATTCGTCCCCGGGGCGCAGACCGTAGAAGTCTATATCATAATCGTTCATGTTGCCGAGGCCGAAATAGCTTCCGTAATACCCGTAGAACGAGCTGTTGTATTCTTCATACAGCGTATGATTTTCTCTGTCCCAATGGTCTGCGATATACGGGAGTTTTGTGCTGCTTTCGCCGTCGGGGAAAAAGTATAGATCGCCGTCGGAGTTGTACAGATTATCCACCTCAACGAGCATATAGCCCGTAAGCTCTATCTCGCCCTCAAGCTCCAGGCAGCCGCCTACATAATATGCTCCCGGGAGCGTTTTTTCCTCGTCGGAAAGATCGCGGTATTCCCCGCTGAAATAAGAGCACGCGCGGCTTACGGTCAGCGTTCCGAACTTATCGCCCTCGCGTATCCGTGTGAATTCCGTGATGTTGGGATATTCCTTGCCCTTATAGTAACGGTATTCTCTGTTGGTGGTCTTGAAATCGAAAAGCTCGGGGTTGTCCACAAAATTATACGACCTCTCGGGAACGTACCCGTAAACAAATCCGTCGCAGCGCGCCGCGGTGAAGTTTTCGAGGCTGCCCTCCGCGTCGGGGACAAGCTCGATGTGATTATCTCTTTTATAGCTGCAAAACTGCGTTATCTCCGAGGTGTAGAGCGGCTCGCCGTCCGGGCAGATAAGGAACGTTGGCTCGCCGTCGGGCTTTTGTTTTTCGGGAACGCTTTCGGGTTCTTTTTCGGTGGTTGTTTGCGTGGACTGTTCGCTGCTGTATTCGGACGTTGAATTGTTTTCCGAAGCAGGTTCGGAATTCCCGCAGCCGGATAACAGAAGCACAAGCGGAGCGAAAATAACTATTGCCGCGATGATTGCCGTGATTTTTTTCATGATGTTTCCTCCTGTATTACAATAAGGCTCGGCGGGCGCGTGAAAGGCTATTTGGGAGAGTTTTGCGCCCTGCCGCGCCTTTGCGGGGGAGCTGCCCCGCTACTAATATTGACGGAGAATTGCGGAAAATATTACAGTAAAACCTGCCCGGACGTTCGTCCAAGCAGGTTTTGAATTATTTTAGGGACTTTGCATTAAACGAATTTACAGCCTTTCCAGCGATTTCAACACCGCGCTTTCATCCCCTCCGCCCCAAGCGAAGTAATCGTCGATCGTGATCCTTACATGAACGTCCTTATCGCCGTATGTGATACCGTCAAGCAGGGATT
>JAFLUD010000009.1:0-3196 GCA_022508965.1 Oscillospiraceae bacterium | reverse complement strand
AGAAATGAGCATTGCCGTGATGATTGCTGTGATTTTTTTCATAATTTACCTCCTATAATACTGCTCGCCTAAGGAGCTGCGGTATAGAAGCACCGCGCTATTCGAGCGTGTGCCTTTGATAACGTTCCGCGTTTGAAACGAATTACCAAAGGCGGCTCGCCTTATGCGAACAGGTGTTGAATAAGTTCAGATGCTTTTACTATGACTATTACCGACGCGGGAATGAATATCAGGCTGCCGACGATTATTGTGGCGAGAGCGTTTGCGTCTATCGCGCATTTTCGCAGCTTGCAATGCAGCAGCGTTATCTTTTTTTCGGGAACATAGAGCTTTTTCTTCATGATCATCTCACACGGGAAAATGTTCCGCACGCGTTCGCCCTCGATGTCATAAACCGCCGAAGGGAAATTCCCCTCCTCGTCTATCTCGAGGAACACTCCGCTTTTGCGCTTTGAAAATCCCAAAAATACCAGACAGACCGCGAAAAATCCTCCTACAAACAACACCCCCAGTCCCAGTACTCCGAATACCAGATACATTATGTCCCCGATACCGAAGCCCATGAAAAACAGTATCGCGAATATCAGCACTATCCCGATCAATATATCCACGGAGAATCACGCCCCCTATTCTCAATACCAAAAAAACAGCCGTACAATTAGTTTGTACAGCTATATTATATCACAGTTTCCGCTAAATGTCAATATCTGGAGCTTATAAATGTATCACCTCGTCGGACAAAAGCCCGCACTCCTGCTCATCGTGGGTGACGAAAACGACGGTCTTGCCCGCGGTTTTTTCCTTGCAGTATTCCATTACCGTCTGCTTGGTGTCGGGATCGAGTCCCTTGAACGGCTCGTCGAGAAAGAGAATATCATACTCCGCGAGCAGCGCCCGAAGCAGCGCGGTGCGGCGTTTCATTCCGCCCGAGAGCGTCCGCACGGGCTTGTTTTCGCAGTCCGCAAGCCCCACGGCGGAAAGCTCCGCCGAGAGCTGTTCTTTGGAAAGCCGTCTGCCCGTCACAAGTCGGATATTCGCCGAGGCGGTGAGGTTTTCGCACAGGCGATCCTCCTGGAAAACCGCGCTTATGCGGCTGTTTTCGGGGAATAACACGCTGCCGCTGTCGGGCTTCTGAAGTCCCATTAAAATATTCAGCAGCGTGCTTTTTCCGCAGCCCGATCTTCCGAGGACGGCGGTAACCGTTCCCTCTTTAAAGTCGTGTGAGAAATTCTCCAGCACGACATTCTCACCGAATTGCTTTCGGATATTATTACAGCTTAGCACGTCCTCACATCCTCTCGATCCGTTTTTGAAGAATTCCAACCAGCAGCATAAATATTCTCTCGCAAAGCCAGCTTAGCAGTATTATCGCAAGCGTCCAGGCGAACAGATCGGCGGTCTCGAGATAGACCTTCGACTCGAACAGCTTCTCGCCGATCGAGCCGTCGGGAATTCCGATGACCTCCGCGGCAACGCCCGATTTCCAGCAAAGACCTATCGCCAACCGCGAAGCCGAGCGGAAATACGGCAGCAGCTGCGACAGATACACTCCCGTAAACCGCTTCCACAAGGGAATTTTGAACACTCTCGACATCTCCTTGAGCTTTGGGTCGAGGTTGTCGATGCCCTCCAGCATATTCGCGCAGACGATCGGCACGCAGATCAGAAACGACACGAACACCGAAAGATTTTTCGACCCTGCCCAGATAAGCGCGAGTATCGTTATCGACGCCACGGGAACCGATTTCATCGCGGAGATAAGCGGCGAGAAAAGCGCCCGTATCACCTTAACTCTCCCTGCCGCAAGCGCCAGCAGACAGCCGACGGTAAGTCCCAGAAAAAATCCCAGAAGAATTCTTCCCGCCGAAAACAGGACGCTTTTCATAAATTCCCCGGTAACGAAAAGCTCGAAAAGCCGTTTTATTACCTCAAGCGGCGAGACGAGCAGTATTTTGCTGTTCAGCTTCAGCGCGAGAAGCTCCCATAAGATCAGCCAGAAAAGTATGCTTAGTATCGTCACGACCGCTTTTTTTGTTCTGCTCATTCCCTCACCGCCTTTTAAAAAACACCGCACAAATCTGATCTTTGTGCGGTGTTGGGATTATGCTCCGAAGTAGAAACCGTCGTCGGGGAGCTTTCCGCCTACCGACTTTGCGTCGCCCTCATACAGCACCCCGAGATAGCCGGAGAGCTTTTCTTTCATTTCCTTGCCCGAAATGCACACGATATGACATTCGGGAAGCGCCTTTTTCGCGACCGCCGCGGGCACGATATCGTATTTTTCGATAAGCTCCGCCGCCGCGTCGGTGTTTCCGTTTACATAATTTACGGAAGCCTCATAGCGCTCGAGGAACTTCTTTACGGCGTTCGGATACTGCTCGGCAAACTCCTTGCGGACTATTACAATTCCCGTGATAAGCGAGCTTGAAACGCCCAGCTTATCCCACTCGTCGTTAAGATCAAGCGCCACGCGAACGCTTTCGTTTTTAGCCTGCGCTGTGGTTACGAACGGCTGCGGCAGCAATGCCACGCTGTTCTCGGTCGTCAGAAGCGATTGCAGGCACTCGGCGTGCTCGCTCTTCCACTCGATCGCAACGTCTTTTTCGGGGTCGATGCCGTTGCTTTGGAGAATGAAGTTCAGCGAATATTCGGGAGTTGCGCCCTTGCCCGACGAGAAGATGGTCTTTCCTTTTAAATCAGCCGCGGACTTTACGGTATCGCCGTTTTCACAGATATAAAGCACTCCGAGAGTGTTTACCGCAAGCGTCTGAACGCCGCCCTCGGTCTTACTGTACAGCACCGCGCCGAGGTTTGCTGGAACGCACGCGATATCCGCCTTTCCCGACGCCACAAGAGGAGTTATCTCATCGGGCGCCGCAAGGATATCGAAATCATAGCCGTATTTTTCGGTCTCGTTGTCGCTCATCAGCTTTGTCATTCCCATTGCGGTCGGGCCTTTGAGAGCTACCACCTTTATCCCCTCGGGAGCCTTTTCGGAATTGCACGCGGAAAGCGTCGTCAGCATTACCGCCGCCGCAAGCGCGCTTGAGATGATCTTTTTCAGGTTCATAAAAAATCTTCCTTTCGTTATGTGGGCACCTCTAAAAACCGGTTTGAAAAAGGAAAATTGGCAGAGCCGCCTGTTGCCCTCTGTTGCGGCGCATCCGTGCGCCGCCTTTGGGGCAACTACGACAAC
>JAFLUD010000089.1 GCA_022508965.1 Oscillospiraceae bacterium | reverse complement strand
GTTGTCGTAGTTGCCCCAAAGGCGGCGCACGGATGCGCCGCAACAGAGGGCAACATACGTCCCTGCCGATTTTTCCTTTTCAAACCGGTTTTTGGAGGTTCCCTATTTATAAAGCTCCTCGATATAATTCATAGCCTCCGGGTCGAATTCTCGTTTTTTGAAGTAATAGCGGATGGCCTCGTCGGTTATCCCGCGTATCACCCTGCAAGGATTCCCCGCGGCGACCACGTTGTCGGGAACGTCCTTCACGACAACGCTCCCCGCGCCGATAACACATCCCGAGCCGATCTTCACGCCGGGGCAGATAACGGTATTCCCTCCGATCCAGCAGTTGTCGCCGATCTCGATCGGTATCCCGTATTCGTACATGGAATTGCGCGCCTTATAGTGAATAGGATGCCCCGCGGTATAGATAGCGACGTTCGGCGCGATAAAGACGTTGTTCCCGATAGTGACCGGTGCTACGTCAAGAACAATAAAGTTGTAATTCGCGTAAAAATTGTCGCCGACCTCGATGTTGTAGCCATAGTCGCAGTGAAACGGCGGGAGGATATTGGCGTTTTTCCCGACGCTCCCCAGAATCTCGCGAAGCAGCTCCGAGTGGCGCTTTTGCCCCTCCTCGCTCCAGCAGTCGGAGTAGTTGTATTCGTGGAGCTTACGCCGATTTTCGAGCATCTGCCCATTGCAAAAATCGTCCGCGATGTAAGCCATGCCGTTTTGTTTTCTCGTAAAATTATCCATCGAATCCCTCTTCATAATCAGTATCATCGGTTTTTTTCGGGGAACCCTCGAGCAGCTTTGGGATAACGTCGAATCTGCTCAAAAGGATCATCGCCGCGAGAATGACCAGCCCCGCTGCCATAAGGATAAGCCCCGTTTTAAGACCCGCGGGGAAGAATTTAAGCGTGATCGTATGCTCCCCCTCGGGAACCCTCACGCAAAGCAGCGTGTTGTTGACGCAGGGGAGAATTTGCGCCTGCTTGCCGTCGATAGCTGCTGTCCAGCCCTCCTCGATCGGAATAGTGGTGAACAGCGCGCAGTCCTCGGCGGCGTTGACGGTGATATCAAGCGTGCTCCCGCCCTTTTTGACAACGGAAGTCCGCATATTCATATCCCGCATTTTTCGGTTGAATTCCAAAAGCTCATCTTCGTCGAGATAGAAGAACTGTGCCTCCTTGATATAAAGGGCGTCCTTGTTAAGCTTCAGACTTACCTCGAAAGCCTCGTTCTCTCTGTAATCGCCGAGATATGCGATGCTGTGATTTTCGTTTTCAAAGTAATTCTTCACATAATTGCCGTTTACATACAGCTTGCATTCGCGCTCATAGTCGGTCGGGAAATAGGCGTAAGCCTTTCCCTTATGCGGCATGATTATCTGATAGCTGACAGAAGCCTCGTTGGAACCCTCGCGCTTTTTGTAGGAAATATGCGCGTCGGTCGTCGAGCCGATAGTCACGTTGTCGCAGTCGAAAACCATATCGTAAATAGGGTGGAATATCTCATCCAGTCCTCCCGAAAGCAGCCGTGCAAGCGAGCTTTGCGCCGCAAACGGATCGCTGCCGTCGATGCCGCTTCCGACAATGCCAATGTTCGCGAGATAAGCGATTCCCAGCGCGTCGGAATTCTCGTAAACGGATATATCAGCGTTGTTTTGGAATTCAACGGTGTCCTCATACGGCACCAATGCCGAGTATTTCGAGAGAACATATCTGATCCCGAAAATATCGTCGAACAGCATAGTCATGCCGTCCGAGCGCGAATAGTGCTCGCGCGCGCCTATACCAAGCGTTTTCAAAAGCGAGATGACCTTCGCGTTGAAGGTGGAAGTCGAATGCGAAAGCCCGTACATTCCCACCGCCATAGGGTCGTTTACGGTGCGGTGGTAGGTTTTTTCGGCGCGGTAGAATCCGTTGTCGTATTCGCGCAGCGCCCTCATTATTTTACGCGTCTCGGGAATATCCCCCGCCTTTTCTGAGCTTCCGAGATAGGATTCGCGCGAGGAATAATAAACGTCGTCATGCGCCCTGTTGAACGTAACCACCGCGTTCAGCAATAATTCCCCGAAAACCAGAGCCGTCAGAACTCCCGCGCAAACGCGGCGCTTTGAAAGCCTTTTGAAAGCGACCGCCGCCGCGCAGATAACCGCCGTAAATACCAGCGGTATCACGATGATCAGCTTCGTATCAAAGAATTGATTTCCCGCGTAGTAATCCGAAAACAGCAGCACTCCTAGCAAGATCGCGAATGTCACGCCGATTTTTTTGATGGTATGAGAACTCCTCGCGCGGCTTTCCGAAATGAAATTCTCAAACGCCTCCGCGCCGAACATCACGATCAGAAACGCGAAAATAAACGAGTATCTGTACGGCATCCACACGGGGACCTGCCCGCCGTGCCAGAGCATATCCACAGGCTTTATATACATCGAAATCGCGAGTATCCCCAGCAGAAATCCGCCCGCGATGCGCTTGCGAAGTGAGATCTTACCCGTCAGAAAATAAATGACCGCGAAAATCAGCGCAAGCGTTCCGCAGTAGATCATCGGAAGCCCCTCGGGGCGTATGGTGTCGTAGGTCGCGGGGAACAGCTTTATCAGCATATCCGCGAGGTCAAAGTTTTCGGCAGGCGAATAATTCGGCTCTCCGAAAGCGAATTTCCCGAGTGACAGCGATTTGTAAACGGGAACGATTATCGGACAGCTTATAAGAATAGCCGCAACGGATGAAAATCCGTAAACCGCCGCCCCTCCCGCGATTTTTTTAAGACCTTTCTCGCGGCAGCTCCCCGAGAGAAAATAATACAGAAAATAGATAGCCGAGAAGATCCCGACCATATAGCCGATATAGAAATTCGCGACGAAAACATAAACCAGCGAGACCGTGTACAGCAAGAACTTTCTCTTGTCGCAAATTCGCTCCACGCCCATCATCACAAGCGGCAGCGCGATAAGCCCGTCCAGCCACATGGGATTCAGCGTATGCGCGGTAAAATACCCCGACAGCGCGTACATCGCCGAGAACAGTATCACGGTAATATCGGAGAATCCGCGCTGCTTTTTTAGAAGAACCGCGCTTGCAAGTCCCGTTGCCGCCGATTTCACCAGCAGCATCGTCAAGATCCCCTCGGTGATGTTTTCGCGTGGGAACAGCCACACGACGAAATTCAAGGGGCTTGCAAGGTAATACGCAAACAGCCCCAAAAATTCTCCCGAAAGCGAACGGCTCCAGCAGTAGAAAATACTCTCCCGCCCTGCAAAAACGTCGTACATATAATCGAAATAGCAGACGTATTGCGCGTTCAGATCCAACGCGAGAACGGAGCGCTCCCCAAACGGATACACTCCGAAGATGATATACGCGATAAAAAGCACCGCCGCGGGAAGAAGAAAGGATAAGAAATAAGCCTTGTGTCTGAAAATAAAGCCTCGAATGTCAGTAAAAATGTTTTTAGAATTCTCGCTCAGCGGCGAGCCACCGCTCCTTATTCCCGGCAGACGTTGTTCTGCCGGGAATGTTGTTTTCTGTACGGATATTTTGAAATCTTTTTTTTCAAGGTTGGACATAAATTTATTCTCCGATAACCTTAACGATAACGTTCTTTTCACGCTGACCGTTAAAGTCTCCGTACATAATATATTGACGCGGACCCAGGTCGGGCTTTCCTTCGGAAACCGGAACAGAGACCGAGCCTCCCAGCAAAAGCGCCTTAAGGTGCGCGATGCCCGCGCTCGCATAATCGACCTTATATGCCGTGTCGCCGTGGGCAATAGAGGAAAGCATTCTCTGCCAGTCCTCATAAAGCGCCTCGTCGTCGTGTTCAAGGAACACCGCTGCGGTAGTATGCTGTGAGATCACCACGCAAATTCCGTCGGTGATCATACTCCGTCGCACACATTCCTCGATCTCGTAGGTGAGGTTGTAGAACTGCACAGGCTCGTCGGTAGTGATCGTAAGGGTTTGCTTAAAATGCTTCATTGCTCCTTCTCCTTAATCGTCAAAACTCCTTTATCCAGTACCGCGTGAACGAGCTTGTCGCCGCCGTTGAAGCTGAACATATAGCTTCCGGGTATCAGCCCGCCCCATAGGTTAGTTTCGCAGTGACCCGTCTCCGTTTCAAAATCGACCGCGACAGAGCTGTCTTTCGGAAGAATAAGCTCCACGTTGCCGTTTCGCGACAGTATCTCACTGTCCGAGACCACCGTGTTAAAATCAACGGAAATAAACCCGCTTGTAGTAGTGATGTTCAAAAGCGAGTTCATACCCTCGCAGATGATATCTCCGCCTTCGGTAAGCGCCGAGAACTTCTGACAATCCACTCCGCCTATCCGCACGGTCCCGTTTCCCGTGTAAATGTAGATCTCGCGGTAAGTTCTTCGAGGCAGGTAGAGATTCAATGCGAATTCCGCTTCGCCCCCCGCGAACAGCGATATTACGAACATATCGCTTTCGGTGATCATCAGGCTGTTGTCGCCCGTTTCGATGGAGAGCGGCAGATCGTTTTTGTAAGCGACCACGATCTCATCCCCGTCGTAAGGAACCACCGTAACCGGGAGCTTCAGAAGATCAATGTCGATATAATCGCACACGGGAAAGCTGTATTCGCCCTCGGTAACGCTGTCGTGCTCGGCGTTTCTGAAGTGATACGCCAGCGCCCCGAAGATCAGCGCCCCAAGCAGAGTCCCGATCAGCAGTATATTTATAACCTTTTCCATTTACCGATCCCTCAATTTTTCGCAGCGCCGTTTTACTTTAAGGAACATTCGTGAGATAAGGAACCCCAGCTTGACGGCAGCAGCGCCCAGAAACGCCGCGAGAAACGCCCCGCTAAGCCCCCCGAAAAGCATAAGCTCGGGCGCCAGCTCCGTTATCACGAGATCCGCCTTAAACATGAGGATAGCAAGTCCCAAAACCGCCAGCATAACGCCCGACGGGATCCCCATAACGGCGGCGATAAGCATAGCGAACATCACGGCGAAGCACACCGCGAAAGCCGCGCAAAAACCCGCGCGCAGCAGGAAGAGTTTCAATTTTACCAAACAGCGCACTCCTTCGGGAAATCTTAACGAATATACATATTTTTATATATTTATATAATTATACCACAGTTATCAAAAAATGTCAATATTAATGAGAATAAAAAGCAGCCTGAATCATTCTGGCTGCTAATTTATTCCCAGCGTCTCGCATATTTTCAGCAATAGAACATGATACGCCTCCGGCATAAGGTGGATGCCGTCGCCGCTGTCGAGACCCGCCGCCAGGCGGTTGTCGGAATTCTTAAGAACATAACCGCAGTCTATAAACCGCACCCTCGACGGGTAATTCGCGGATATAAAGCTTTTCAGCGCGAGGTTAAACGAGTCGATCCTCGAATTGGACGAAAAATCGGAATCAATAGGAGTGATCGCGCATACATAGACCGCCGCGTCGGAGTTTTCAAGCGTCGCGTTGATGATCTTACGGTAGTTTTCGCAGAATTCCTCCTTGCCGGTCATGTTGACGTCGTTGATCCCCATAGAAAGAAAAACGCGGCGCGGCTTCTGGCTTTTGAGGACCGTAACGTAATTCTGCCTCTGCCCGTAGTAGGGAATTTCGATCTCAAAGAAATTCCGCGCCCCGACGTTACCCGCGGCATAGACGTTTTTCGCGCTCACAATATCATAAGCGGAATAGCCTCTGCAAATGCTGTCGCCGACGAACAGCGAGTTTTCAATGAGCTTTTTCTCGCGGCCGGTGGTTATGTAATTTCCGGCGGCGTCAGTCGAAAGCTGCATTGCGAGCTTCGCGTACTCCGCGCTTTTCGGAAGAACGTGCGTGTTTATGGGAACGCTCTGCTGTCCGCCGGTATTTTGAGAACTGCTGGGAACGCTCTCCTCCGGCTTGCTTACAGTAGCCTCCGAGGTCGTGGAAGATACAGTTTCGGAAGTGGTTGAGGAATAAGACGAGCTTTCCCCAACGCCCGACGGCGGCGTACCGAAGCTCGTGTTGATAAGCTCCGAGCCGTTAAAGGCGTGGGTCTCCGTGGGTTTAAAGCCCGCGAAGCAGGAGCATAAAAGCGAAACGGGCAGCAATGCTCCGAGCGCGAGCAGCCATCTTCTTTTCACCCGATCACCCTCATTCCAAAAACGTTCCAAAATCAGATCCAAGCAAACGAAAAGCCCGCCGAAACAGCGTCGGACAATAAGTCCGGCTTTTACAGCGGGCAATGTTCATCGTTTTATTATTTCTTTTCGTCCTTCTTAGGAGCAGCCGCAGGCTTAGCAGCGGGAGCAGCAGGCTTCGCGGGAGCTGCAGCGGGCTTGGGAGCTTCCTTAACGGGAGCCTTAGCAGCCGCGGGCTTAGGAGCCTCCTTCTTAGCGGGAGCCTTTGCGGCAGCGGGCTTAGCAGCAGCCTTCTTAGCGGGTGCTTTAGCCGCAGGCTTCTTAGCAGCGGTCTTCTTAGCAGCAGGCTTCTTAGCGGGAGCCTTAGCGGCAGCCTTCTTAGAGGGAACAAGAACTTCGAGAGCCTTGAGCTTAGCGGGATCGCCGCGCTTAACCTGAACGGAGCCCTCGCTCAGAGCCTTGTCGAAGGACAGAGCGCCGGAGAACATTTTCTCAATGATCTCAGCGGAAGCCTCTACCTCGCAGTTGTTATCGTCATAGCGGTAAGGCTCAACCATCAGCTTGCCGTCTCTTACAGCGATGAAGATGTTTTCATTGTTCTCGGAGATAAGCGAGATCGAAACCGCAACCAGATCCTGAAACTTCTTAGCCTTGGCGGTGCTTCCCTTAAGACTTTCCCAAACCTTTTTTGCCAGTTCAACATTATTCATAGTTAAGATCCTCCAGTCAAAGTGTTAGAGGTTAGTAATTAACGAAGTGCTACCGGAAAGGGTGCGGCTAACCTCTTCACCGAAATTATATTGTATATTTCACCCATACTAATTATAGCACATTGTTTTTTATTTTTCAATAGTTATTATTTATAAAATTATACAAATTTTAGCAGAAATTTATATAATTTTAAGCAAAATTCTACCAAAAAACGACCAAAATTCAACTCAAAAATAAATTGAGCACCGAAAATACTATACACAAAAATTCGGGGTAAAATAACTCATACGGGAGAAAATAATTCTGTAAAGGCAACACCGCATAAAGATTGCTGTCCAATCGCGCAGACAGATTTTCCGTCAGATTGTTCAAAAACGACGCAGGAATACTTGATGTATTTCAAGGAGTTTTTGGGCAAAGATG
>JAFLUD010000088.1 GCA_022508965.1 Oscillospiraceae bacterium | reverse complement strand
CAAATGCAGCGCTGGCGGCTGATACTCGGTCAGGACAGCGACAGCAGGCTTTCCAAAATGAATATGCCCGCGCTTTCCGACGAGCAGAGCCTTATGGACAGCGCGCTGGCTTCTATCTACAATAAAACCGAGCAGGGCGGCTTCGGAAACGGCGGCGCGGGTCACGGACCCTCAAATCCGCAGATATCGCGGTGGCTTGGCGACGTGAGAACGCTTTTCGACAAGGAGCTTGTGAAGATAATCCAGAACGACGCGATGACGCGCTGCGGATTAAAGCAGCTCATTTTCGAGCCGGAGCTTCTCGAAAACACCGAGCCGGATATTTCTCTCGCGTCCGCGATACTCACGCTGAAGGAAATGATCCCCAAGCGTTCTAAGGACAGCGTCCGCGAGTTTATCAGAAAAATAGTCGAGGACATAAACAAGCTCCTCGAGCAGGATATAAAGCGCGCCGTAACTGCCGCGGTAAACAAGCGCGAGCATTCTCCCATTCCCTCGGCGTCGGCTCTCGACTACAAAATGACCATCCGCCGAAACCTGAAGCATTATTCCCCCGAGCTTAAGACCATCGTCCCCGAGCATTTTTATTTCTTTGAACGCGCCGCGACCTCCGCTGCGAACAAGTGGACGATAATCCTCGACATCGACCAGAGCGGCTCTATGGGGGAATCGGTGATCTATTCTTCGGTAATAAGCTGTATTCTCGCAAGCATGGCGGCGCTGAAAACGCGCGTCGTAGCCTTTGACACGAACATCATAGATCTCACCGACAAATGCTCCGACCCCGTCGATCTGCTCTACGGATTCCAGCTCGGCGGCGGCACGGATATCGACAAGTCCGTCGCTTATTGCCAGCAGTTTATTGAGTATCCCAAAAAAACGCTGTTTTTCCTCATATCCGATCTATGCGAGGGCGGAAACCGCGCGGCGTTCATTCGGCGTATGGAGGAACTCAAAAGCTCGGGAGTAACCGTCGTATGCCTGCTGGCGCTTGCCGACGGCGGAAAGCCTTATTATGACGAAAGCATCGCAAACAAGCTCTCGGGATTTAAGATCCCCTGCTTTGCGTGCAGTCCGCAAAAGCTCCCCGAGCTGCTGAATCTCGTGCTCAAAGGCCGCGACCTCTCGGAGTTCACAAAGAACGCCGATAAAAGCGGTGAACATTGAAAGGATGATTTTTATGAAAAAGATTTTTGCGTTTGTTTTGGCTTTGTCGATGCTTTGCGCTATGACAGCCTGCGACAAGAACGAGGGTAGTGCTTCTACGCAGGAAAGCTCGACAAGCAGCGAAAGCTCTACCGGCAGCACTGAGGATTCTTCGTCAACCCCTTCCGCGCCCGATTCCAGCTCGGAAATAACTCCGACAGGTAAATTCGACTGGGACGCTGCAATGAGCGATTTTTATATAAATGGTATAAAAATGGAATATCCTTTTTCCGAAAGCAGCCTTGGTGAGGATTTTACCTTTGATGTTGATAATGCGTTTTATAATTATATTGGTGATTATTTAAACATAG
Organism: Oscillospiraceae bacterium; assembly: GCA_022508965.1. GTDB lineage: Bacteria > Bacillota > Clostridia > Oscillospirales > Ruminococcaceae > CAG-115. Next base: position 5,744 of record JAFLUD010000088.1, on the reverse strand, counting down.
TAGTGAACCACAAAGATTGCATAGGATGGATATTTCAGGTTAAATACAAGGGGATAGACAAGGATACTTATACCCCCGATTGCGTAGTAAGTTCAATCTACTCTATGAACAACCCGAGCATTCAAGGAATAAATCAGGGCGATTCAATGGACGATGTTTATGCTCTTTGGGGTGAGCCTGATAAAATTGAAGGTAAAATTGGTGAGTCCCAGTATGATACTGCCGTTTACTACGGAAACGTCGAGGGACAAAAAATATATTTATGGTATAATAACACAACCAACGAATTACTTTTAATAACCGTTGACTATATTGACATGAAAGGGTTAGGGTGATAAAAATGGCTGAAGTACACTGAAGCTCGCCCACCCCCAAAACAAAAACCCCGCGTACCCAACCGAACGGATACGCGGGGTCAATTATTCTGACGGTAAGATCGCTTATTTCAGCGCTTCCTTAGCCCATTCGGCGACCTTGGCTTCGGAGTTTTCGGCGTCCGCGCCGTGAACGGAGATGCCGTTTTTAACGACAGCACCCAGGCAGATCTGCTTGAGGTCATGAGCGCTGAACGCCATGCCGCTGCCCTCGTTGGTGCAGAACGGTATGAGCGTTTTACCGTTAAGGTCGAATTTTTCAAGGAGTGTGAACATACACATCGGCATAGTTCCCCACCAGTTGGGATAACCGACAAAGATCGTGTCATAGCTGTCGAAATCCTCGGGGAACGCCTTTATCTCGGGGCGGGCGTTAGCGTAAAGCTCCTGCTTGGCTTTGTCGAGGCAGGCGTTATAGTCCTCGGGGTATGGCTCTGCCGGCTCGACCTTGAACAGCTCGCCGCCGACCGCGTTTTGAACGAACTCCGCCACGCGCTCGGTATTTCCCTTTGCGATGCTTTTAATATCGCCGTCAACGTAGTTTTCGCCGCTGCGGGAAAAGTAAACGATAAGGATCTTCGCCATAATGATTACCTCCGTTCTTTAATAATTACAGTATATCATATTTTTCAAAATAAATCAATCGGAAAATTATATTTTTTTGTAAGGGAACGCCCGAAAAATTCCATTTTTTGCCTGAAAATTTCGTTTAAAGGCTAGTGATTTTTCAGAAATTTGAAAGAAATTTCGCAAATGTGTTGCAATTGAGCCTAAAATATGTTACAATATTATATAACTTTATGTATTTATTGGGAATAAACAGTGAAAAAATTCCGTCTGGAGGAGAAGGCATGAAATTGAAACGCTTATGTGCGGTAGTGTTAATATGCGCGGTGGCATTGGTCTGCGCGCTGCCTGCGTATGCGGGAGGCGTCGGCTCGTATGTAGTGACGCTGTATAACGAGCGCAACGGTCTTCCCACCGGCGAAGCAAACGACGTTATCCAGACCTCCGACGGTTATATATGGATAGGCAGCTACGGCGGACTGATACGCTATGACGGAAGCTCCTTCCGCAATTTCAGCGCGATGATCGACGCGTCGGCGGTACGCTGTCTTTACGAGGACTCCAACGGCAGACTGTGGATAGGCACCAACAATTCCGGAGTGTACGCGATAGACGGAGACCGCGTTATTAAGATAAACTCTCCGACGGACAACAGCTTCCTTTGCATACGCGATTTTGCCGAGGGCGCCGACGGCAGGATATACGTCGCGTCCAATTCCGGCATGGGCGAGATAAGAGAGACCGAGCTTATTCCTTACAGCGGAGAATACATAAGCGGAGGCACCGCCTACTCGGTAGGCGTAGACAGCCGGAACAGAGTTTGGGGAGCGCTGAACGGCGGAATGTGCGCCGTAGTAAAGGACGGCACAGCCGAGCGCGTTTTCAGCTCCGACGAGTTCTTTACGGGAGCGGATATCTACTGCGTAAAGGCAGACCGCTCGGGAAACATCTACCTCGGGACCTCCAAGAACACCGCCGTAAAGCTCTCTTTTGATTCCGACAGCCTTGACCCTTCCGATATTCAAAAGCAGTACTTCACCACCGAGGGAGTTAATACCCACAACCGAATATGTTCCGATAAAAACGGCAGACTGATATTCTGCGGAAATATAGGCCTGTGCGTTATCAACGAAGACGGCTCGACGCTCAGCTTCGGCGAGTCGGAAAAGGCTGCTTCCGTAAACGGAGCCTGCGTTGACTACGAGGGAAATGTCTGGATCGCGTCCACAGGCTTCGGAGTGATCAAATATACTCTCGGCTGCTTTTCCGGTCCCAACATAGCCGCGGGACTTGACGGCTTGCCGTTAAACGCCGTAGTAAAGCAGGGGAATTACTGCTATGTGGCGACCGACACGGGTCTTATGATCTTTGACGGCAGCTGGAACAGAGTAACAAACGAGCTTACCGAACTTTATGACGGAGTTCGCGTACGCAGCTTCACCGCCGACAGCAGCGGCAGGGTATGGGTCGCGGCAAATTCCGCCGAGGCTGCGGTAGCGTGCTATAACCCCGCAGACGGCAGCATAAAGACCTTCGGCGAAAGCGACGGGCTTGTAAACACCCAGGCTCGCACGCTGTTGGAGCTTTCCGATAAAAGCATGGCAGTCGGCACGCAAGGGGGCTTAAGTATAATCAAAAATGGCAGCGTAGTCCGCAGTATCGGCAGAGACAGCCTAAGCGTCAGCACCGTGCTTTGTATGCTGGAAACCGATAAGGGCACGTTGCTTTTGGGAAGCGACGGCGGCGGAATATACGAAATAGACGGCAATAACGTAATAAATCACGGCTTTGACGAGGGACTTGCCGACGGTTCTGTTCTGAGGATCACCGCAAACAGCGACGGCGGCGGATATTTCGTAAGCGCCGGAAGCAAGCTCTACTATTGGACGGAGAACGGCTACCGTGTTCTCTCAAATATACAAAAGGATTCCGGCAGTATATTCGATATGTACGACAGAGACGGTCTGCTGTGGATATTCCAAAACAACGGCGTGCTGTCTTTCGATAAGGAAAAGCTGCTCCAAGGGGAGATATTGGCACCCAAGGGATATTACACCTTCCAGCACGGACTTTCCGGCTCTCTCAACGCCAACACCTGGAACTGGATGGACACCGACGGCGTGCTGTATATCTCCACCCGAAGCGGAATAAGCGTGTTCGGCTTTGAGGGAGTCTCAAACATTCTCCCGATCGGAATAATCAGCGAGGTTTCCGTGGACGGCGAGCCGTTCATGCACCCGAAAACGCTCTCCATCGACCAGAGCGCGTCGCGTGTGACAATAAACTACGCCGCGCTCTCCTATACCGACACCACAAACATCGGCATAGCGTATATTCTCGACGGCTTCGATAAGGAAGAAACGATCCACATCGGCGAGAAGAGCGGCAGCATAAGCTACACCAATCTTCCCGGCGGAGAATATACCTTCCGTCTGAGAATATTCGATCCCGAAAACCCGAACGACCGGAATGTCTGCGAGTTCCTTCTCATAAAGGAGAAAAAGCTCTACGAGTATCCCGCATTCTGGATAGTCGCGGTGCTTGCCGTTATCGCGGCGGTAATAGGAATAGTCATCCTGATCGCCCGCGCCAAGATCCGCAGCATACAAAAGCGCCAGAAGGAATACCGCAGCATCATCGAGCAGTCGCTCCAGACTTTCGCGCACACGATAGACGCCAAGGACACCTACACAAACGGACATTCCCTGCGCGTTGCGAAGTATTCCAGAGAACTCGCCAAGCGAATGGGCAAGAACGAGACCGAACAGGAGAATATCTACTACATAGCCCTGCTGCATGATATAGGAAAGATCGGGATCCCCGATGCCGTGTTGAAAAAGCCCGACAAGCTCAATGATGAAGAGCGCGCAATAATCCAGACGCACCCCACAGTCGGCGGCGATATTTTGAGGAACTTCACTGCTCTTGAGGGAATAGCCGATGGCGCGAAGTATCACCACGAGCGGTATGACGGAACAGGCTACTGCGAGCAGCTCGCAGGCGAGGACATTCCTCCCGTAGCGCGCATAATCGGAGTTGCCGACACCTACGACACGATGAGCAGCGACCGGTGTTACAGAAAAGCGCTTTCCGCCGAAGTGATAACTGAAGAACTCACGCGCTGCAGCGGCACCCAGCTCGATCCCGAGGTGGTACGCTATATGCTGGATATGATAAAGGAAGGAATAGTTCCGTTCACAGCCGACTACGAGTTCGACAGCAAAGAATAATACACAATAAAAACGCTCCCCGATAATAAGGGAGCGTTTGTTTTTGATTATTCGATAAGAACCACCGTATTATGTTTCGTCAACCCCGCGCACATTTTTCCGTGTTTTGCGAAGCGTTTTCCTAAGCGCCTTGTGGTTGAACAAAAAATCTCCTGCGCAAAAGAAAGTTGTGACCCTAATTCCCCTAATGGGAATTAGGGTCACAACTGCCCTAGCAAAGGCGCTTGCAAGTCGTTTACGGCTTGCAAGCGCCTTTGCGTAACTCAAAAAAGCCCTGCATAGCAGGGCTTTTTTGAGTTACCGGGTGGAGCGGATAATGGGAGTCGAACCCACCACCTCAGCTTGGGAAGCTAATGTTTTACCGATAAACTATATCCGCGTGTAAATATATTTTATCATTTTTGCGTCGGTTTGTCAAGGGATTTTTGAAAAAAGTGAAAAACGCGGTCAAAAATCGGGTCTGATATTGTCGAGATACTTTTTGATCTCGGCGATATAAAGCTCTGCGATATCGGAAAGCGGCGTGAATTTTTTTCTGATGTAGCCTATTTCCATGATGGAATTGCGGTTGTTTTCGTCCTCGCGAAATGGCACGGCGATATAATCGCTGCCGTTGAGCTCCTCGCAGATGATACCCGAGCAGAGCGTGTAACCGTTCAGCGCGACCATGAGGTTTAGCTGAGTAGCGCGGTCCAGGCTCTTGATAACGCGCGGATAGCTGATATCGCTGAGAATTTCCTCGTCGAAGTAAGAGGCGGCGCCGTCTCCCTGCTCGAAAGCGAGCCGCGGGAATTCCTCGAGCTGTTCGAGGGAAATGGAATCCTCGTTGCTAAGCGGGTGATTTTTCCACAGGTAAACGTACGCGCGGCATTTTGTAAGCTCAAAAAACTCCAGATCGTTCTCCGAGAGCATTTTGTTGATAATTTTCTCATTGAACGCGCTGCGGTAGAGGATCCCCACCTCGCTTTTCATACTGCCGACGTCCTTTATCACTTCGAGTGTCTTGGTCTCGCGAATAGCGAACTCGAAATTCAGCGTGTCGAATTTTTTTACCATCTCCGCAAACGCCTTTACCGCGAACGAATAGTGCTGTGTCGAAACGCCGAATTTCCGCTTAAAGCTGCCGTTTTTCCCGTATTTTTCCTGAAGAAGCTCATACTGCTGATAAACCCGCCCCGCGTAGACGAGAAATTCCGTGCCGTCGGGAGTAAGCGAAACGCCCCTGCCCGTGCGCTGAAAAATAGTTATCCCAAGCTCGTTTTCCAGCTCGCGGATAGCGCAGGAAAGCGACGATTGAGCGACAAAAAGCTCCTCGGCGGTTTTGTTTATAGAACCGTTTTTCGCGATTGCAAGCGCGTATTTGAGTTGTTGCAGTGTCATTATCGGTCACCTCCAAAAACCTTGTTTGAGCAAAAATCGCCATACTGCGCCGTCTGCGGCGTCAAACCTCCTCGCACGCATTATGCGCCTATGGCGCAAAACGCTGCATACATCCTTGCGTCGTCGGCTTTCCTTGCCGCCGACGACAACATGGACGTTGTCGTAGTTGCCCCAAAGGCGGCGCACGGATGCG
>JAFLUD010000087.1 GCA_022508965.1 Oscillospiraceae bacterium | reverse complement strand
ATGGGGGCAGACCCTGTGCAACAGAGTGCTGTGAACCATGTCAGGCGGGGAACCGAGCAGCATTAAGCGGATATCTCTGTGTGTAGCAGTCAGTTTGTTCCCATAATCGAGGGCATTTTCTTTTCGGCAAATTGCGTTTACAGCTGCGTCAAAACGCAATCCGCTCGAAAATTTTTTGAATAGAGGTGATAATGTGTATCTTGCGCTGTATAGAAAATACCGTCCGAGAACGTTCGACGACGTCATCTCGCAGGAGCACATCACCACCACTCTGAAGAATCAGATCATAACCAACACTGCTGCGCACGCGTATTTGTTTATAGGCTCGCGCGGAACGGGCAAGACCACCTGCGCGAAGATATTCGCGATGGCGGTCAATTGCTTGGATCCCAAGGACGGAAGCCCTTGTCTGGAATGCGAACGCTGCCGCGAGATCATGGAAGGCACCACCACGGATATCGTGGAAATGGACGCCGCCTCCAACAACGGCGTGGACGACGTCCGCCAGCTCCGCGACGAGGTAGCGTACACCCCCGTAAGCTGCAAATACCGCGTGTATATAATCGACGAGGTTCACATGCTGTCGATAGCGGCGTTTAACGCGCTGCTTAAAACGCTTGAAGAACCGCCGCCCCATGTTAAGTTTATTCTGGCAACGACCGAGCTTCATAAAGTCCCCGCGACGATATCCTCAAGATGTCAGCGGTTCGAGTTCCGCAGAGTGGACATTGCCGACAGCGCGAAGCGCCTTTCGGAGGTCGCACAAAAGGAGAACGTAACGCTCGATCCCGACGCTGCGGAATTGATCTCGCGGCTCTCCGACGGCGGAATGAGAGACGCGCTGTCGATATTGGATCGCTGTATCGCGGCAGAGGAACACATTACGCTGCAAACCGTCCGCGACTGCGCGGGAGTAGCCGACAGCAGGCATTTGTTCGCGTTCTCGGAGATGATAGCGACAAAGGACACGGCAGGCTGTATCAGACTTCTCGGGGAACTGCACAAAGGCTCGAAAGACATCGCGCTGATAATAGACGAGCTTTCCGGACACTTCCGCGACCTGATGCTTTGCAAGACCGCGCCTAACGACAAGGATCTGCTCTCCGCTCTCCCCGAACGGCACGACGCGCTGTCACAGATAGCCGCGCTTTATTCGCTCGAAGATATACTCCGCTGCCTTACGCTGTTGCAAAAGTGCGCCGACGGCATCGGAAAGGTAAAACAGCGCAAGATCTTGGCGGAGATGTGCTTTGTTAAGATGTGCACCGGCGCCGACGCTGCGGAATCCGTCCCCAAGGCAGCAACCAAGGACGCCTCGGGAACGATAGTGTTCAGAGAACTGCCCAGCGAGCGCGCTCCGATCGAGCCGCCCAAGCCACCAAGCTCTCCCGCCGAAAAGGCGAAAGCGGACAAGTCCCGCGCGCTGTTTGAAGAGACCGCACGGCTTGCCGCCGAAAGCGCATCGCAAGCTCCCGAGCAAGAGAATTATCCGCCCCCACCCGAGCCGCCCCCGTTTGAGGACGCGCTTGCGGGCGACGATTACCCGATAAGCTCGGAGGAGGAAATTCCCACACCCGAACCCCCGCGCCCGAAAGAGAGCTTCAAGATAACCCCCGAACAATGGAAAGAAGCGATCTCAAAGACGAGCTTCATGACCGCAAATATGCTCAAAGACTCCGAAGCAAGCTCGGAGGACGGGCTGCTGGTCATCAAAACCTCCAATACAATGCTTATTGAGAACGTAAAGGGCGACGAGATGCCGCGGTATGAAAAAGAGATATCCGACGCTCTCGGATATCCCGTGCGGATAAAGATCGAGCCGCGCGGCTCCTCTTTTGACGAGGACAACACAGCTCCGACGGACAAGCTGCTGTCAAAGGCTCAGCAGCTGGGAATAAACGTAATAATCAAAGACTGAACGAAAGGAAAAATCATTATGAAATCAAGACTTCCCAAGGAATACCAGAATTCCAACGCAAGCATGAACCAGATGGTGAGAAAAGCTCAGAAAATGCAGGAGGACATCACCCGCGTTCAGGAGGAGCTTGAAGCCAAGGAATTCACCAAGCAGGTTGGCGGCGGCGCTCTGGAGCTTGTAATGACAGGCGACAAGAAGCTCAAGTCCGTAACTCTCAAGCCCGAGGTAGTAGACCCCGACGATATCGAAATGCTCCAGGATCTTATCATCAGCGGAGTAAACGAGATCATTCAGGAGATCGAGGATTATGGCGCTGAGGAGATGGAGAAGGTGACCGGCGGCGTTTCCATGCCGGGACTGTTCTGAGCCGATCCCATTGGAGGAAAACAAAGCGTTATTTAAATTGCCGTTTGTAAGGTTTGCGCCTTTTCTTACGGCAGGAATGCTCACAGCATATTTCGGCGGCGGTATTATCAGCGCGGTTTCTTTCGCGTGTGCCGCCGCTGTCTTATTGTATTTTGCGGTAAAGCTCCGCGCAGTCTCTCTGTGCGCGGCGGGAGCGCTCTGCGGGATTCTGCTTATGGGCGGCTATCTTCATTTTTACTGCGAACCTATTTTAGAGTATTCCGATAAAACCGTTCTCGGAGAACTCATAGTGAGTGAAGTCACCGAGTTCTCCGGCGAAAGCGAAGAGATGATCGCGCAGATGCGGCTGGGCGGGCGCACTGCAAAGGTGCGGCTAATCTGCGAGGAACGCCTCGAGGAGGGTCAGCGCGCGACAGCCGTTGTAGAATTCGGCGCCCACGACAGCCAAAAGCTCCTGTATAACCTCGCAAACGGGATATTGCTTTCCGGCGAGGTAGAGGAGCTTCAGACGGTCTCTGTCGGCGGCGGAGCGCGCTTCAATGTATTCAAGACGCTGCGCTCAAAGCTCTCGGGAGCGGTTCGCGAGAATGTCGCGGGCGACTCGGGCGACCTCGCGATGGCGATGCTGTTCGGCATGGACGAGCGGCTTTCTCCGTCGGTGTCCGAGAAGCTGAGAATATGCGGCGCGTCACATTATACAGCGGTATCGGGAGCGCATTTCTCGATATTCGCGGCAGTGATCTTAGGAATGATCTCCGACGAACGCAGGCGGCTGAAAACAGCGATATCGCTGCTGTTCGCGCCCGCCGCAGTGATGCTCTTCGGAGCGGGCGCGTCGGTCCTGCGAGCCTCGGTGATGTTTTTCATATACAGCCTGGGTCCGCTTTTCATGAGAAAGTCCGAGACGCTGAACACGCTGTGCGTTGCGGTAACGTTGATCTCGCTGGTCTCGCCGGGCACAGTCCTCGACGCGGGCTTTGCCATGTCCGTTCTGGGAATATTTGGCGCGGGAGTGGTCGGAACGCGGCTTTCAAAAAAGCTCTGCGAATTGCTCCCGAAGAAAATAAAAAAGCTCTCCCCGATAGTAACCGCGTTTTCCGTTTCGGTAAGCGCGGTAGTCTGCACCTCGCCCGTAAGCGCGGCGCTGTTTAAAGGCGTATCGCTCTCGGGAACGCTGGTATCCGTGCTGTTGATGCCGCTGATGGCTGTGGCAATGCTGTTTGCGGTATTTTTGGGAATCACGGGTCTGTCATTGCTCTCCGTCCCGATAGGGCTGTCAATGAAGCTCTCGTCAGCGATCATCGGCTTTTTCGGCGGAATACGCGGGCTGTGGCTTACATTGGACTTCTTCGGCGCGTGGGCATTGGCAGCGCTGTTCGCACTGTTGCTGACGTTCGCGGCGTTCGGGAGCATGAAAACGCTGAAGCTCTCGACAAGCTGCATGGCAGTCCTGGCGCTGTTTTCGCTGTCAATGTCCGCGTACACAAGAGAAAACCGCAGCGAGATACGCTTTGTAGGTAACTACCAAAGCGGCGCGGCGGTGGTTATCAATAAGAACGAAGCGGCAGTGCTGATCTCGGGAGGTGGCGGAGGACTCGCCGAGAGCATTTCGAGATGTCTTCGTGAAAGCGGCGCGGTGAAGATAGCGTGCATTGCGGCGTTTGACGCGGATTACAGCGGCGCGCTCGCAATAAGGGAGCTTTCCAAAACGGTAAGCATCGGCACGGTGTATTCCAACGCGATAGCCAAAGAGCTGCTGCAGGACCTGAACGTCGAGCCGGTTCCCGAAAAAAGCATAATGTCGGTATCGGGGGTCACGATAGCGACGGCAAGCGTCTCCGAAAGCGAGATCGACGCCGACATCGCTGTATATCACGGCAGGATCACAAGCGTTCCCCAAAGCTCCGCGAAAACGGCGGTATACTTTTCATCTTCGGAAAAGCAGCTCCCCGCGAACGGTCACAACGCACAGCGCGACCGCGATTTTACGGTGCAGCTCTCAAAGGGCGATAAGATCATCACGATCGAAAAACTAACATAAATGAGGTAGAATCATGTCCGAATACAGTTCATTGCCGCTTGCATTGGCGGCGGAGCAGTTCGCGCGGCTCCCGGGAGTAGGGATCAAGACCGCGCAGAGATTGGCGTATTATATGCTCAATCTCCCCGTTGAAGAGGTGGAGGAATTCGCCGAGAATATTTTAAAAGCGCGCCGCAGCGTGCAGCTGTGCAAATGCTGCCAGAATTTCACCGAGCTTGAGATATGCTCCGTCTGCTCCGATGAAAACCGCAATAAGAGCGTAGTGTGCGTTGTCGAGTCGCCGAAGGACGTTTCGGCGTTCGAGCGCGCCGGCGGCTACGACGGGCTTTATCACGTCCTCCACGGACTGCTTTCCCCGATGGACGGCATCACCGCCGAGGACTTAAAGATCAAAGAACTAATAGCCCGCCTATCCGATGTTAAAGAGGTAATCATGGCAACCAATCCCACAGTAGAGGGCGAGGCAACGGCAATGTACATCAGCCGCCTTATAAAGCCCATGGGAATAAAGGTAACGCGTCTGGCATACGGGCTTCCCGCAGGTTCGGCGCTGGAGTTCGCCGACGATGTTACTCTGGTAAAGGCATTGGAGAACCGCAACGAGTTATAATTGAACCGAAAATAATCCGCTCTTTAAATAAGAGCGGATCGTTTTATTTCCATTTCCTGTTGCCGACAGGCTTCCCATGCCCGAAATAAATCATTCTCTCCCCGAGACCGGATATTCTCTCGGCGCTTTTTAGCATAGCGTTCTCGTCGTGATAAAGCATGGAGACAGTCGGATAGAACATATTCATCAGCGCGTCTCCGACGAACAGATACTTTTCCTCAACGTCAACAGCGATCGAGCCGTCCGTATGCCCCGGCAGATGCAGAATTTTAGCGCGGATGCCGTATTCCTCAAGACTGTCCCCCTCCGAAAGGAAGACCGAAGGAGCGAACGGTGGGATCTCTTCGCTCTCGAAGCTCTTCAGCGAAGCCGAAAGAACTATTTTTCCGAGGAATTTCCGAGCTGAGAGCGGCTGGGAAAAATTGCTGTCTATCAGACCGACGTCGCTTTTGTGCATAGCGATTGGCGCGTTCAGCTTCTGAGAAAGAACCGCGGCGTTCTGAATATGGTCGAAATGCCCGTGCGACAACAGAATGAGCCGTATATTATACGGCTCACATAAACGCAATATTTTTTCGGAATACTGTTTTTTGCAGGTGTCGATCAAAACAGCGCTGCCGTTATCGGAAACTATGTAGCAATTCCCGTTTCCGCATTTAATAGTAACAATATCCATTGATCAATCGTCCATATTTCCCGCGTGTCTGGGTTCGTGAAGCGGGTGCTCGGAAACGAACTCGATAGCGCTGGATACCGCGACGTTTATATCAACAGTGTTCTGGCGAGCGGTGGAGTTGAGTTTTGTAAACAGTTCGCCGTTGCCCGTGCTGACGTATTTAGCGGGGAGCTTGTTAAGAGCGATCGCCTTCATATCCTCAAGGCAGCGCTCGCACTTGCAGCAATTCTCCGTTTGCAGCATAAGCTCAAGCCTTTCTTCAACGATTTCCACCATAACATTAACAAGTGCCATATTGATCCTCCCGAAGAGAAGCGGTAGGGAATTAAGTTTCCCTTTTTTATGAGGTTTTGAAATACCGCCTTAATATATTCTCTTTCATTCTTATTGTACAACAAAATTCCCCTTTTGTCAAGAGTTTTTGTGAAATAATTTAGACGCTAATTACATTATTTGGGAACTCCGTCTCATACGCTTGTCATATTTGTCCTCAGAGCCGCATAGTAATTAAGCAGTTGACAATTAAAGGCATCACTGCGCAAAGATCGTGCCGCAGTTGCCTTACCGTTATGGAGGGAAAATATAATGAGAGCAATAACCTTTACCAAAAAGCAGATAAAACGCGCCGCTGCAGTTGCCGCGCTCGCGGTAGCGACAGCGGCAGTAGCCGTCACCGCGACGGTAACTTCGGTTAAGACCCGCGCCGTAGAGCGCCGGCTGCCGATTTATTGTGTGGAACGCGGCGACAAGAAGATCGCGCTCACGTTTGACGTTGCGTGGGAGAACTCCAACACTCAGCAGCTTATCGACATTCTCGCGGAAAACAACGCCAGAGCGACGTTTTTCGTTACCGGAGACTGGTGCGACCGCTATCCCGATGACGTGAAGATGTTCTACGACGCGGGTCATGAGATCGAGAACCACTCCGACAAGCACCCGCATGTCGAGGGAATAAATGTAAACGATCTCATAAACGACACCAAAGAGTGCAGCCGCAAGATCAAAATGATCACAGGCGAGGAGCCCAAGCTCTACCGCGCTCCTTACGGCGAGTACGACGACAGCCTTATAACCACCCTCGACGGTATGGGAATGAAGGTGATCCAGTGGGACGTAGACAGCGTAGATTGGAAAAAGCCGTCGGCCGATAAGATCAAGAAGAAAGTGCTCAAGGGCGTGAAATCAGGCTCTATCCTGCTGTTCCACAACGATTTGGAGAACACCACCGAAGCGCTACCCGATATCCTTAAATCCCTGAGATCACAGGGCTATGAGTTCGTAGGCGTTGAGGATATGATCTATTTCGACAATTACACCATCGACGCGACCGGAAAGCAGATCCCCACCAGCCAAAGCTCCATCAATCTCAGCGAAGAGAAGATAGAAGCGGTGATCGCGCAGTATTCCGACAAGATCTCCGCTGCGGGGATCACCGACGAGCAGCTCGCCGCCGCGATCGCAGCCATTAAGAGCGGCAACCTCAGCGCTCTCCCCGCGGAACTCCGGCCGCTGGCAGCGGAGGTAATGGCGAGCATCAACGGTAATTCCCAGAATCCCCCCGATTCCTCCGACATAACCGAAAACAGCTCCACTTCGGGAACCACCTCAACCGACCCCGAAATGCTGAAATAACACAATAGACATTCGACAATAATCACAAATACTTGATTTGTCAACTCCGCGCACATTTTTCCGTGTTTTGCGAAGCAAAACCGAATTGCCATTAGGGCAATTC
>JAFLUD010000086.1 GCA_022508965.1 Oscillospiraceae bacterium | reverse complement strand
CAGCCGTATTTCTGATAGAGCATATAGAAATCGTAGCTCTGCATTATCATATAATTGAACTCGAGGAAGGTCAGTCCGCGTTCCATGCGCTGTTTATAGCACTCGAACGTCAGCATTTTGTTTACCGAAAAGCACGCGCCGACTTCCCTGAGAATGTCGATATAATTCAGCTCCAGCAGCCAATCCGCGTTGTTTACCATTATCGCCTTGTCGTCCGAAAAGTCGATGAAGCGGCTCATCTGCTTTTTGAAGCAGGCAATGTTGTGCTCGATGTCCTCTTTCGTCAGCATCTTGCGCATATCGCTTTTTCCCGACGGGTCGCCTATCATTCCCGTGCCGCCGCCGAGCAGCGCTATCGGGCGGTTTCCCGCCTGCTGTAGGCGCTTCATAAGGCAAAGCGCCATAAAATGCCCGACGTGCAGGCTGTCCGCAGTCGGGTCAAACCCGATATAGAACGTCGCCTTTCCCGCGTTTATCATCTTCTTGATCTCGTCTTCGTTCGTCACCTGCGCGATAAGTCCGCGCGCGACGAGCTCGTCGTATAATTCCATGATCATATCCTCTTTTCCATGTGTATTGATTTGGGTTTCATACCCATTTTTTCGTAGAATTTCCGTGCGCTGTCATTATCTATATTTACGTCTATTGTCACAGAATTGCAGCACTTTTCTTTTGCCAGCTTAAGCATCGTGTTTATAAGCTCGGTGCCTATTCCTTTGCGGCGCGCGTTTTCCGCAACAAAAAGATCGTTAATAGAAATGAATCCATTAGGATCTTCTTCTGAGCTGTGACCGTTAAGTAAAATATAAACCGCAAAACCATCAATAATATTGTCTGTCTCGTGACAAATAACTCTAAATATATTGAATTGAGGATCTTCTATAAACCCTTTTATTTTCTCTTCACAAGCAACATCATCGGGGATCTTATAGCTTTGCGGATCAATCCTATTATGATAGATCATAAGCTCCTTATACAGCTCAGCCAACGGCTTCAAATCGTCAACGGTCGCTTCACGTATCATATTGTATCGCCGTTCCTTTCATAGCCGGCGAGATGTTTACATCTCACGGATAACACCCTCTTTCAACAAAAAACCCTCTTCGAGCCTAAAACTCAAAGAGGGCGACTGTTTATTTTGATACAGCGCGGTACCACCTCGGTTTGCGGGATAAAATCCCGCCTCGGACAGCTTTAACGGGCTTACCCGTGCCTGCTAATAGGCGGAGACCGTTCGCAAAGCCGCTCGGGGAGGTAATTCACAAAACGCTCCCTGCCGCCTCGCACCATACAGCGGCTCTCTGAAAGGGCGTATTCGTTCTGCTACTGGATTCCCGTCAACGCTTTTCTTATTCAACTTGCACTATTATAACATACTTTTTTGTGTTTGTCAAGTATCTTTTTACAACTGATTCGCAAGACCCAGAATGAGCTTCTCGGTCTTTTCCCAGCCGAGGCAGGGGTCGGTGATGGACTTTCCGTATACGCCCTCCTCGATCTTCTGGCAGCCGTCCTCGATATAGGACTCGATCATCAGTCCCTTGACCATGCTGCGGATCTCCTCGGAGTGGCGCATGGAGTGGAGGATCTCGTTGGCGATCCTCACCTGCTCGAGATACTGCTTGCCGCTGTTGGAATGGTTGGTGTCAACGATAACGGCGGGATTTTGCAGACCGAATCCCTGATACATATCATAGCAGAGCTTTAAGTCCTCGTAATGATAGTTGGGAAGCGCCTGTCCGTGCTTGTTCTGAGCGCCGCGGAGAATCGCGTGGGTAAGCGGGTTTCCGTCGGAAACTACCTCCCAGCCGCGGTAAATGAACGTGTGGCTGGACTGCGCCGCCATTATCGAATTGAACATTACCGACAGTGTGCCGGAGGTGGGATTCTTCATTCCGACCGGGCACTCCATGCCGCTTGCAACGAGACGGTGGTGCTGATCCTCGACCGAACGCGCTCCCACGGCTACATAGCTAAGCAGATCGGAGAGATAGCGGTAGTTCTCTGGGTAGAGCATCTCGTCCGCGGTGGTAAGCCCCGTTTCCTCGATAACGCGCGCGTGCAGCTTTCTGATACGCACGATACCCTCCAGCATATCCTCGCCCTTTGTGGGGTCGGGCTGGTGGAGCATTCCCTTATAGCCCATGCCGTTGGTGCGGGGCTTTCCCGTATATATTCTGGGAATTATCAGTATCTTGTCCTTTACCTGCTCCTGAACCTTCGCGAGGCGGTGGATATAATCCATTACCGGCTCTTCGCTGTCCGCGGAGCACGGTCCGATAACAAGCAGGAACTTGTTCGATTTTCCGGTGAACACATCCGCGATCTCCTTGTCGCGCTGTGCCTTTACCGTCTTTATCTCCTCGGAAATGGGATGCATCTCCTTTACTTCCTTCGGTATGGGTAATTTTCTGTTGAACGTCATTGACATTGCTTGGTTTCTCCTTTATTTTGAATTGTCTTTTAGGCTTTACAGCATTAAAACACCAATGTTCATTATAACATATTTCTACAATAATTTCAAGGGGTTTTGGAAATATTTTTCGCAATTATCGGATAAAGCATTCGGGCAGGGCGGTTTCGAGCCGCTCCATTTGCTCTGCGGATAGTTTCTTTTTATTTAGCCAGAGATAAGAGAGCTTAGAAAGCCCCAAAAGCGGCGTGAGATCAGCTAGCTTATTGTTTTGGAGCCCCAGCCGCGTAAGCTCCGAAAGCCCCGAAAGCGCTTCGATGTCCGTTATTTCGCAGTCGGCAAGGTCCAGCAGCTGTAATTCCGCAAGCCCAGCAAGCGGTGTTATATCGCGTATCGGATTGTTGTTCAGGCCGAGCGTTCTAAGCCTCGGGAGGCTTCTAAGCGGCGTAATGTCCTCGATCTGATTGTCCGACAAGATCAGCGATTCCAAGCCCCTCAGCGAGGCGAGCGGCGAGATGTCCGCGATCTTATTTATGCCGAGATGCAGTTCCCTAAGATCAACGAGAGCCGAAAGCGCGCTTATGTCGCAGAGCTTGCAGCCCATAAGCTCCAGCGAGCGAAGCTCCGAAAGCCTGCAAATCCCCGCCAGATCTTCGGGACTTACATTCACATATTTCAGCGTCAGGCTGTCGAGGGAGTCGGGATATTCCCTGCCGCAGATAAACATACTATCACCTGCATTTCTCAACTATCTCCGAGAGCCGCTCGACGGAGGACTTCAGCTCGGAGAATTCCCCGTAATTGCTGCGGTAAAGCTCCACGATAAACGCTCCGTCGAAGCCGCGGGAAAACAGCTTTTGCACCAGCGGCAGGAAATCATAGCAGCCGTTTCCGATCGGCAGACAGTCGCGGTCGGCGTCCGCGTCGGAGAAATGGCAGTGGACGATGCTCTCTCCGAGCGCGTCAACATAATCCAGCGGATCCTCGCCGCTTCTTCTCGCCTGCTTCAAGTCGAGAACAAAGCCCGCGTATTCCCCAAGCTCGCGCTTCATGCGCTTTAGGAACTCTAGCTTTCCCGAAAGGCAATAGGAGACGTTCTCCTGCGCTACGGTAACGCCGTATTCCCTGCCCGCTTCCGCCAGCATTCTAAACTGCTTTATATAATGCTCGGGAGTGCATTTGCTGCTTAATATCGCGCCGTGTATCACAAATATTTTCGCGCCGAAGCGCTTCATCGTTCCGAAGAATTCGCGGTAAAGCTCTGTCATCTCGGCGATGCGGCGGTCGTAGTCGGAGAACACAAACACGCTTTCCATCGGCGACGAAAACGGATGGAACGAGGTTATTTTCATATTATTGCTGTCGCGCAGCTCGCATATCTGCGATACTATCGGCTCGCGCGCCTCGCAGGTGGCGTTCGCGAATATCTCCGCGTTCTTTACGCCCAGCTTCACGAGCTCCGAAAACGCGTCCTCGACGTGCAGCGGATAAAGCGAAGCCGTTGATACTCCTATATCCATTTAGAATTTACTCCTTATTGAGGTTATAAGTCAGAGGTTAGATACAAGACTTAATTGTTGCTCTGACTTCTTACATCTTACTTCTCGTATGTTAAAAGTATAACACACTTTTGGGAAAAAATCAAGAATATTTTTCAAAATTCACCTCATAATAAATTCTAAAGGAAGTGATTATTTTGGCGATCGTTTTGATACGCGCGGTTATTCTGTACGTTCTGATAACCTTTTCTCTGAGACTTATGGGAAAAAGGCAGCTCGGCGAGCTTCAGCCCTCCGAGCTTGTGGTGACTATTCTTATCTCCAACATCGCGGCTATTCCCGTCGAGGACAGCTCTATTCCTATGATAATGGGGATCGTGCCCATTCTCACGCTTGTGTGCCTGGACGTTATCATGTCGGGGATAATGCTGAAATCCGCGAAATTCCGCAAGCTGATGATCGGCTCGCCACGCATAATCATCAGCGAGGGGGAGATCCTCCAAAAGGAAATGAAGCGCCTGCGCTACACCGTCGACGATCTCACCGAGGCAATGCGCGAGCAGCAGATATTCGATATCACGCAGGTCCACTACGCGATCGTCGAAACTACGGGCAAGATAAATTTCCTGCTTAAAAAAGATTATCAGCCCGCCGAAAAGCAGGACGCGAACGCGGGCGGTTCCACAAAAAATCCGCCGTCGGTCATTATCCGCGACGGGATAATCGACAAGGATCAGCTCCGTCTGCTTGACCTCGGAGAACAATGGCTGCACAAGGTTCTCCGGGAAAACAACCTCAGCGAAAAGGGCGTGTTTCTCATGACCTCCGACAGCGGCGGCAGCTACACCATCATTAAAAAATCTATGGAAGGCGCAAAATGAACAGAATTATTACCAGTATCATAATCCTTGCTGTCATGTCGGCGGGCTGCTTTTTCTCGGTCGGCGCGGTGAACAGCTTTTCCAATAAAATGAGCGCGAAGATCGACGAGGTGGAGCAGGCATACGTCGACGGGGACGCCGAAAAATGCTCCCGATCCGCCGAGGAGCTTCAGGAGGAATGGAACGGATTTTTGAAATACGCGATCCTTGTAAACGACTTAGGGCACGCGGTGGAGATCACCTCCTCGATCGCCGAGGTCTACTCCTTCGCCCAGGAACAGAACGACGAGCTTTACGCCGCCTGCGACCGCGCTCAGGCGCAGATAAAGATGTTCAAGGATATGCAGATCCCAACGCTCTGGAAGATATTGTAGTTGCTAGAGAATAGTAGCTGGTAGCTAGTTACAAAAGATTTAACGCGCCTGTAATTACCACAGGCGCGTTTTAGTTTAAATAACTAGCAACTAGCAACTATTCTCCGGCTACAATTTGACGACCTCGAACTGGCTCTGGAGCACTAACCAGTTGGGAACATAGCAGCGGTTCACCGTCCAGTAGGATACCCCCGCCAGATCGAACTCGTCTACCAGCCGCAGCTTGGCGTCGATGCTCCGCACGTCGTCAAACCACACAACATGGCGCGTGCCGTTTTCGGTGTAGTAGAAATACGGGGTCTGGGTCTTCTCGTCGTAGAGAATATCCGCGTTATTGGAAATCGCAAGCTCCGTCGCTGCGGTGAAGCCGATGCTTCTCGCGGGCGTTCCGCGCGTGTACGGAAGCGTCCAATCGTAGCCGTAGTTGGGCATTCCCATGAGTATTTTCCCCGAAGGGATCTCCGACACCGCATACGTCAGCACCTTGCGCACCTCCTCGATAGGCTGCACGGACATGGGGGCGCTGTATGTGTAGGGATATTTATGATTATGGTATTATAAGTTCCAGCTTTATGGCTTAATTATAACACATTTCGGATTTCTTGTCAACAAAATAAAAAAACCGGCCGCCCGTTCCCGGGCAGCCGTTTTTTCTATCGTATTAAGTTTTGTGACATCATTTAACGAGCTCTAACTTAGTCTCTAGCTCTCACCTTTGCTTCGGCTTCTTTCCGGGCCTTTATGCACTCCTCGATATCCTTCGAGCGCTTGAGTATGCGCTGCTTACCCTGATAGCTGATGTACGCAATATATACCCCCGTCTTTTCCAAATAACAAACTCCACGGATCCCCGTCGTTTTGTTATTCGCGTTGGCTTCTTCGCGCATAATAGACGGGTTTGTTTTGGTTTCTTTGATCTTATCGTGCAGCTTAGCTACGTTCCGCCTCTTGTTTTCGACGCCCAAACAGCCGCAGGACTTGTATTGTTTAAGATATGCGGCGGGGATCACAAAAAGCTTTCCGCACAAACCGCAGCGGCACTCCCATTCCGTGCCGTTTCTTCCGCTTTTAATGTATCTGATAGCCTCGATGTTGCCATACACCCTACCCGTTATATCCTCGCTGTTCCGTCGCTTCCGATGTATGTTATCTTGATTAAGACATCCGCAGCTTTGCGTATTGCCGCTCGAAAGGGCGTTTGTAGATACATTAACCGTTCTGCCGCACTCGCACAGGCATTCCCACTTTCCGCCGCCGCAATACTTTATAACGGTGAGCCTATTGTATTTCTTGCCGGTCAGATCGACTTTGGGTTTGTTGGGCATATCATCAGCCCCTTCCTTACGCTCTGTTTTCTTAAATTATAAGATATATTGACACTTTTGTCAAGCCTCCTCGGGCATTCCGCACTCTTTGTTTTGTACAAATTCACCAACTAAACACAACTGTTTTGTGTATTTATACAAATAATACGCATTGCGTATTATTTTCTAAAAAAACTATTGACAATATACGCATTGCGTGCTATAATGTAATTACAACAAAGGGCAGGGCAACAGCCCGAACTTACTAAGGAGGTTATTACTATGACAAACGCACAGATTATCAACATCATCAATGTAGAGGCACGGAACATGAGACAGAACATCGAGATTTGCACGCTGAGACCAACACAGACAGGAGTTTATGTTCATTTCAGAGCGCAGATGGGCGAGAACCGCTTCGGAACTATGGAGTACGCACTTATCGGCGGAATGAACTTCTACCGCATCCAGAAGCCGGAGAACGTAATTTCAAGACTGAGAGCAGACAAGAGACTGTATAACTAAACAAAAGAGGCAGACTATGACTTACGACTATTACAAAACGCTCCTCGGCGAGTATATCAACTTCGGGCGGTCTGAGGAGCAATTTCTCGGCGAGGTCGGCTACCCCGCCGATCTCGACCTTTCCGCCGATGGACTAATCGCGGCAATATCTATAATCGCTGCCGTCACCGACGGAGATTTCAAGCGGCTTGTGGATCTGTCGGGGCTAAAAATGACGGATTTTTCGCGGAAATTTGCTATCCCCTACCGCACCGTGCAGGATTGGTGTTCCAAGGACCGCACCCCGCCGGAGTACCTCCCTATGCTTATAGGCTACGCTATGATCGGCGATCTCCCCAGCGACCGGGAGCAATAAAAAACAGCGGGGCGCACTCAGTCGCCCCGCCTTCTTTTATTCTTTTGTGAC
>JAFLUD010000085.1 GCA_022508965.1 Oscillospiraceae bacterium | reverse complement strand
CGCGAGGGCATTGAAATAAAAATATAATAAAAGTGTTTACACTTTTATTATACCATAGCGCCGAGCCGGCGCGGGTATTCCCAGCGTATGTGGAACATCGTTGTACACTAACTGCTGTACGGCTAACCCGTTGCTAATATTATAACATAACTTGAACATTTTTTCAAGCGTTAATTTACGTTTGCGCGTCAACGGTGCTTTCGCCGTTTATTACCGTGATCTCAAGGCGGTGGGGGAGGCAGATTATCGGGATACCGCCGCCGGATATCTCGCCGGTTTTTACGCAGACCTTGTCGGGGCAATCGGCGGAGGTCACGGAGATCGCGCCGTTCTTTACCGCGACGGTGTTGAAGCCGCTTTCGCAGGTTACCGTGAACTCGGCGTCCTCGGAAAGCGGGACGGTTTTTATCAGAACGCCGTTTTGGCGTATCTCGGCGGCGGGGTTTTCTTTGGGGGAGCTTTTCATCAAAAACCATACGGCTATCAGCGCTGCCGCAATAATCACGAGAATTCCCACGCCGAAAAATACTGTTTTATTTGTGTGCTTGTCGTTCATTAATGTTCCTCAAATATATTCAAACCCCGCCCACTATTGCGGACGGGGTCCTTTGAACGAGCCTTTTTGGCGGCTCATGTTCAATCTATTACGCAGTCGAGCTTTAAGGCGCCGTTTTCTTCGGAGAGCTTTACGGTTCTTGTGAAGTATGCGGTTTTTCCGTCGAACGTTCCCGCTTTGATATACAGCGTGCCTTGCAGATCATCCTGCATTATCAGCGTTGTGTCGGAAATGTTTATTACCGAAAGTCCGCCCTTCTGATAGCTCAGCTCGCCGGAGTTCTTTATCTCGCAGCGTGCTTTGAGCGCTGATGCGGCGTTCTTGGTGAAGCATACGTCGATAGTATCCGAGAGCTTTTGCGCGGTATCTATTCCGCAATCGGCGCACTTGGCGTTGGCGATGGCGTTGATTACTCCGAGTCCTGTATTTACTGCCGAACGCGCTCTTTCGGAGGCGTTCCCGGTCGGCGCGTCGAACGTCAGAGTTTCGCTCTTCGCCTTATTGGTGTAAACGCTCGGGATTATTCTCACGGAGCCGTTGCTTACCGCTGCCATATACTGCGACGAGAAGCTGCGCTTGAAGTCTATCTTCGCTATCACGGAGATGCCGCTTGCGGGAATGATCTCGCCGCCGCTTACGGTGTAGTAATTTCCGTCGAGCGAGAAGCTGTGCGCGGATACTCCGAAGGATACTGCGGAGGACTGTACGGGAATGAGCTTCTCCGAAGCGGGATCGAAGATGAACGAGCCGTTTCCGTTGCTCAATACCGCGTGAGTGAACGCGGAGTTCACAGCTATTGAATATGCTCCGTCAAGCGTTGTGAGCTTGGTGAATTCGTTGTTTGAATATTTTACGATATCGGAATATTCTCTGTAATAAACCGCGCCGTTGTTTGCCGCGAGCAGGGAGATGTCATAACCGGAGGCTATGCACTCGGCGTTTGCAGCCTGATAGCCGGAGAGGTTTGCGGTGTAGAGGTAGTAGGTCTCACCGTCGAGAACGTTCAGCGAGAGGATGTCGGACTTTTCGTTGTACGCCGCCTCGGAGATCGAGCCGTCGAGAACTATGTCTTCCGCGCGCATATCGCTGATGGTGCAATTATTCGCGTCTACAATATACATCTTGTTGCGGACGCCGTTCTCAACACCCGTTATCATGAGGCGCAGACCGTTCTCGGAGATCCAGCATACCTTAGCGTCGGCGATAGTCTGCTGCGCCGCGAGGGTTTCGGTCTCGCCGTTCCACTTATACAGGCGCACGGCGTTTTCGGTCTTTACATAGAATACGTTTTCGCTGAGGAAATATGCCTTCTGAGCGCCGATGTCATCGGTGATATAGGAGGGCTTTTCGTATCCGTCGAGCAGCTCTACTCCGTCGGGGAGCTTCTGCGCCGGAGTTACCGGCTGAGGCGTTGAAGTCTCAACGTCGGAATTGTTGTCGGGATCCTCGGAGGTGTTGTCGATATCGCCGCCGGGGTTGGGGTTGGTCCCGAAGCCGCCGGAATTGTTGTTGGGATCGCTGACTACGGGATCGGTCACGCCCGGCTTTTCGGTGTTGGTGGGAAGCGGCGCTATCGCGCTTATATCCTCGCCGTCGGGTATGATCTCAGCCATGAATACCAGCGGGCTGCTGTTAATCTTGCCTACAATATAGCCCGGGCAATTGATGATCGCGCCGGTTATCTCGCCGCTGCCCTCGGAGAATACGGCACCTACCGCGCTCTCGCCCGAGAGCGTGCTGCCGTCGGACATATAAAGCAATTTTACGGGAACGCTTCCGTCGGAAAACTGGGTTATTACGTTCTGTGCCTGAGAGGGGGAGAGCGTCCGAGAGAAGGTGATCATTACGTCGTGCATCTCGCTGGAGTTCTCGTTCTTGCGGATCTCCTCGAGAGCCTTATCCATGCGTTCCTTTTCGGTGAGCGCCGCCAGTGTGGAGCCGCTGTTGGGAACGTACTCGGCGCCGCGTCTGCCGTTAAGAGTTACGGACAAGGTGCCCACGGCGACCACTACCGCCGCTGCCGCGGCAGTCATTCCTATATAAATGGGGAGAGATTTCTGACCCGCGAATCTGCCTTTCTTCGCGTTTATAAATATCTTCTCCTTGTCGAACGAATATTCGCTCATAAGCTCTTTATAAAAATCGCGTTTATTCACAGGTCTTCACTCCTTTCCGTAAATTTCTTCATTATATGTTGAACTTTTTCTTTTGCTTTTCTATCGTTCGGTAGAGCTTGGTCTTTACCGTTGAGACGTTAAGCCCCAGCTGCTTTGCGACCTCGTCCAGCTTCATGTCGCAGACGAAGTGCAGGTAGAATATCTTTCCCGTGGTCTCGTCGCTTTTTACTATATCGTCGAATATCTGCTTGGCGAGGATCCTGTTGTTCATTACTTCTTCAAGAAGAGGAACGTCCCTCGAAAGCTCCGCCTCCAGCGCGTCGGATTCTTCTTCCGAAAACTCCGACAGGTTTTTTACCCGCTCGCGGCGTTTTACAAAGCCCGACAGGAACGTCCTGCACTCGAACTTCGCGATATTTATCAGGAATGCCTCGGAGGACTCGATGTCGTCGTAGCCTTTCTCGGAGATCCTCTTGTAAAAGCGCGTGTAGACGTTCTGGATGATATCCTCGGAGTCTTGAAAGCGCGAGGCGTGACTTGCTACATAGCGCGAAACGGCGTTGAACGTTTTGGCATAAACGTCGTTGAAATATAAGTCAATTTCGGGTTTTCCCAACGCCGTTTCACCTCGCTTTACCGTGTCAAAACCCGCCGTTTGCTTTATGAATTACCTTGCAATCCAGTAGTCTGTAAATTTGTGAAAAAAGTTTCAAGAAAAATTGAGAATTGCGGAAATTTCATGGGGCGTTTTCGGCAGGATCATACAAATTTAGCAATACCGCGCACAGCCGCTTTCTTACGAGTTTTTGCTACATATATTCCCAAAAAAATGGGAACATTTGTAAGCCGGCTGCTGTTAGACTAACACATACATATAATATTATACCACAAATGAAGTTTTTTGTCAAATTTTGCCGATAGTCTTTACAAACGGCTAAAAAAGTGCTATAATCATAATGTGTGTTAAAATTACGGAATTAATCTGTAATTTTGGAGGTAAAATTATGCTTAAACCGTTTTCCGATAAAGTCGCGTCGCTTGCTCCGTCGGCTATCCGCGAGATACTCAAATTCACCGCCGACCCGGAGGTGATCAGCTTTGCGGCAGGCAATCCCGCGCCGGAGGCTTTCCCGGTGGAAATCATTTCCAGGCTTTCCGCCGAAATTTTGGAAAAAGAGCCGGTAAACGCGCTTCAATATTCCGTGACGGAGGGTTATATGCCGCTTCGCAGGTGGCTGGAGGAGGATCTGCGCTCTAAGGATATGTTTGCGGAGGGCGATATGGTCATCGTTACCGCGGGCGCGCAGCAGGCGATCGAGACGACCGCGAAGATTCTCTGCAACGAGGGCGACGTTATTTTGTGCGAGGATCCGAGCTTTATCGGCTCGCTGAACGCTTTCAGAAGCTACGGCGTGAAGCTGGCGGGAGTTCCCACCGACGAGGACGGGATGCTGCCGGAACGGCTGGAGGATATTCTCAGAAAAAATCCGTCGGCGAAATTTATCTACACTATTCCCAATTTTCAAAATCCGACGGGGAACACCACCTCGCTTGAACGCAGAAAAGCTATCCTGGAGCTTGCGAAAAAATACTCGGTATATATTCTCGAGGACAATCCTTACGGGGACCTGCGGTTTGCGGGGGAGGCGGTTCCGAGCTATAAGGAGCTGGACGGCGACGGCATCGTTTTGTATGCGGGGACGTTCTCGAAAACGCTGGCGCCGGGACTTCGCGTGGGGTATCTGTGCGGCGGGAGCGAGATCGTCGGAAAGGCGGTCGTGGGGCTTCAGACCAGCACCGTTCACACGAATATATGGGCGCAGATGCTTACTCACCGATTTGTCACTACCGTGGATTTCGGGGAGCATCTGAAGCGGTTGCAGGGTATCTACCGCGCAAAATGCAAGAGAATGCTCGATAATCTGCACGAGTTCATGCCCGAATGCATTACCTACTCCAATCCCGAGGGCGGGCTGTTCATCTGGGCGACGGTTCCCGAGGGATATGATATGAACGCATTTTGCACGGCGGCGGTTCACAAAAAAGTCGCGGTGGTTCCGGGGAACGCGTTTCTCGCCGATGAGAACGCGGTCTCGCACTCGTTCAGGCTCAACTTCTCCACGCCGACCGACGAGCAGATAGACCGAGGGACGGAAATCCTCGGGGAATGCGCGAGGGAGTTCTTCAAATAATTCCACAAAAAGAAAGGGTAAAATATGGAAGAGAATAGAAAAAAGATTTTAAGTCTTATACAGCCTACGAATACCCCGCATCTGGGCAACTATCTGGGAGCTATGCAGAACTGGGTCAAGATGCAGGAGGAGTTTGACTGCGCCTACGGTATTGCCGACCTGCACTCGATCACCGTGCGGCAGGATCCCGTGAAGCTGCGCGCGCAGATCAAGGAGAGCTATGCGCTGCTTATTGCGGCGGGGCTGGATCCGGAGAGGTCTATTCTGTTTGTGCAGGGGCATAATCCCAATCACGCGGAGCTTGCGTGGATCCTTTCCTGCTATACGCAGTTCGGCGAGCTGTCGCGTATGACGCAGTTCAAGGACAAGTCCTCGAAGCACCCGGACAACATCAACGCGGGGCTGTTCACATACCCTGTGCTGATGGCGGCGGATATATTGCTGTATCAGGCGGATATGGTGCCTGTCGGGATCGACCAGAAGCAGCACCTCGAGCTTGCACGCAACATCGCGCAGCGCTTCAACGGCGTTTACGGGGACGTGTTCACCATGCCCGAGCCGTACATCACTCAATCCACCGCTAAGGTGATGTCGCTTCAGGAGCCTACCAAGAAGATGTCCAAGTCGGACGAGAATCCCAACGCTTCCGTTTGGATACTCGATGACCGCGATACCATTATCCGCAAGTTCAAGCGCGCCGTTACCGACAGCGAAACGGAGGTCTGCGCGCGCGAGGGCAAGGACGGCATTGTCAACCTTATGTCCATTTACGCGGCGGTCACCGATAAGAGCTTTGACGAGATCGAGTCGGAATTTAAGGGCAAGGGCTACGGCGATTTCAAGCTGGCTGTCGGGGAGGCGGTCGCGGATAAGCTGGCTCCTTTGCAGAGCGAATTCCAACGTATCTCGAACGACAAGGCTTACCTCGAGGACTGCATGAAAAAGGGAGCGGAAAAGGCGTTCCGCGTGTCGAGGAGGACGCTCGCGAAGGTTCACAAGAAAGTTGGATTTGTAGTCTTTTAATAAAAAATTAATGAAAGACGCGGCGAGTTATTGTTAAAATCAACAAAAATTCCCCGAAATTTAAAAAACCCTTGCAATTTGCGGGGAATTCTGGTATAATATCTTTTGTTACTGATTAAGAACTTTAAATGTTTTTCGGAAGGACGGTGTATTATCATGGCTAAATGTGAAATTTGCGGTAAGGGTGTTGCCTTCGGCATCAAGGTATCTCACTCGCACAGACGCTCCAACAGAACCTTTAAGCCCAATGTTAAGAAGGTAAGAGCTATCGTGAACGGTACTCCTTGCAGAGTCAACGTTTGCTCGCGCTGTCTGCGCTCCGGGCTCGTTCAGAGAGCTGTTTGATTTGAATTTAAAAAAAACTCCGGCTTTTGCCGGAGTTTTTTTGTGCGTGGAAAACCCCCGCTTGGGTGAGCGGGGGTTTTTGTTTATTTATGATAATTACTTGAATACCGAACTGTCACGAGATGTCTGACTAACCATAGCGCTGCTGCCCGTAAACTCTATCTCACATTCGACAAATGTACCTTTCTTACCTGTTTTTATGTTTTTAACCGATAATGAAAAGGTTTTTGTTTCCCCGCTCTTTCCGCTTAGCGTGTACCTTATGTTCCTTGAAGCCGCGAGACTTACATTTCTGACTTCGGTCTTTTGGAGTATGTCGTCAACATAATAATTAAACTCAAACTCGCCGCCTATCCCGGTGGGGAGCGCGATTTCAAGCTCGTAATCTATATCCGGCTGCTCGCCTTGGCTTACAGTAATGACGATCTCGGTGTTTTGCGGCACCTTTTCGCCGTAATTTACGCTCTGGCTTACAATCGTGTTCTTTTCGGCTGGGTGGTATGTATACTCGAGCTTAGCAATAAGTTTATTATCCTCACAGAGCTTTAAAGCCTGGGTCAGAGTTTTCCCCACAAAGCTTGGAACGCTTACAGTGTTTTCGGGCGTGCCCGCGCTTACTACAACAACTACCGTGCTTCCCTGGTCGGCTGACTCGTGAGCGGGCGGTTCGGTAGAGATGACCAGACCACTGGATACTTTATCGCTTTCTCTATATGAAATTACTGTTTTAAATCCGTCTTGTTCAAGCAGCTTTTTTGCAGTCTCGTAGGTCTTGCCCGAAACATCCTTTATTTCTGCTTGCTTTAAGCGACTGCATACCTTTACATAAACCGCCGTGCCGACTTCTGTTGTTTCTCCCTCGGCAACGCTCTGTTCGAAGATAATTCCCTCGGGATAATCGGGGCTGTATTCCTGAACAGCAAGGACAGTCATGAGCTTACGGTCTGCATACATGATCTCAACTGTGCTCCACTTTTCTCCGACAAGCTGTGGCATTGTAAATGTATAAGTTATAGTGTCGCTGTTTAACAAGTCCTGCGGAAAGCTGTATGAACTGTTTTGCGAGGAACTGTCTGAAGAGCTGCTCTGCTCGTTATCGGTGCTGCTGTTTTTGTCCGCTTTGTCCGAGGTAGACGTGTCCTTGTCCGATTTTGAGTAGGGGATCTCGTTGTTGCTGCTGCACCCAGCCAGAAGAAGCGAAGCTGCCAACAGCAACGATATGATCTTTGCCTTTTTCATGTTTTTCCTCCTGATAAAATAAAAAGTGCGCAGCCGA
>JAFLUD010000084.1 GCA_022508965.1 Oscillospiraceae bacterium | reverse complement strand
TTTCACTTTTCGGTCGGAGCGACCGAAATTTCGCTTCGCGAAACCGTGAAAAACGGCGCAGCGTTTACAAGTTACGGATCAGTTGTTCTTGTCGAAAAAATCTTTTTTGTATTGAAAAATTGAAGAGAATGTGCTACAATAGTTATAGTAAATAATTTTGTAATTTAAAAGTGGAGGAACGGCAATGAACACGCGTGAGCTTATCGAAAAAATAAACGGCGGCGCATTTGACGAAAAATTCGCGTATCTTTACGGCAGCGCGGATACTGTTACAGAATATCAGCGGGGGCGTTATACCGAGGCGCTGGAACAGTTTTCGCAGCTGTTTCCGAACCGCGATGATGTGCGGATATTCTCCGCGCCCGGACGCACCGAGATCGGCGGAAACCACACCGACCACCAGCACGGCTGCGTTTTCGCGGCGGCGGTCGATCTTGATGTGATCGCGGTGGTTTCGTTCCATTCCGACGGCATGATAAGGCTGAAATCCAAGGGCTATCCGCAGGACGACGTAAGCCTCTCCGACTTGGAGGTCCGCCCCGAGGAATCGGGAAGATCCTCGTCGATTATCCGAGGAATAGCGCGGAAATTCTCCGACATGGGCGTTCAAATCGGCGGATTTGACGCGTACACGACCTCGGATGTTCTCAGCGGCAGCGGGCTGTCCTCCTCGGCGGCGTTTGAGGTGCTGTTGGGAACGATGATCGACGCGCAGTATAACGCGAAAAACGCCGGAGCCGTGGAAATAGCGAAGATCGGGCAGTACGCCGAGAACGTCTATTTCGGCAAGGCAAGCGGTCTTATGGATCAGACCGTAAGCTCCGTCGGAGGGCTTGTTTTCATAGATTTTCTCGACCCCGGGAATATCAGCATCGAGACCTGCGCCTTTGATTTTGAGAAAGCGGGCTACACACTTTGCGTGACCGACACCAAAGGCAGCCACGCCGATCTTACCGACGACTACGTCGCCGTTCCCGAGGAAATGAAGAAGGTCGCCGAATATTTCGGAAAATCTTATCTGCGCGAGGTCGATGAAGCGGAATTTTACGCGGCTGTGCCGAAACTCCGGGAAACCTGCACCGACCGCGCTGTTCTTCGCGCCGCTCACTTTTTCGGCGAGAACAAACGCGCCGCGTCAGAAGCGGATGCGATTCGCGGACAGGATATAAAACGCTTTCTGGAGCTTGTGAGAGAATCCGGAGAATCCTCGGCGAATTACCTGCAAAATCTCTATTCCTGCAAAAAGCCCGCGGCGCAAGAGATCCCCCTTGCAATTATGATGAGCAAGCGCTTTCTTAACGGAAACGGCGCTGTGAGAGTCCACGGCGGCGGTTTTGCGGGAACTGTACAGGCGTTTGTGCCGACCGAGCTGTCGGACGGTTACGCCGCGGAAATGAACCGTATCTACGGCGAAGGAAGCTGTCATATTCTGAGGATCCGTCCGGTAGGCGGCACGGAAATTACTTGATCTATAATTACTTGAACTATATAGGAGGAACATTATGAGCATTCTGGTTTTGGGCGGCGCGGGATACATCGGCTCGCATACGGCGTTAGAGCTTACTCGAGGCGGCGCGGACGTTGTAATCGCCGACAATCTGATTACGGGACACAAAAGCGCCATTCCGAAAAACGCGCGATTTTATAAGGGAGACATCCGCGATTTTGATTTTCTGGATGAATTGTTCTCAAAAGAAAAAATCGACGCGGTGATCCACTTCGCGGCATTTTCTCTTGTAGGGGAAAGCGTTACCGCTCCGCTGAAATACTACGACAACAACCTCTGCGGAACAAAGGTCCTGCTTGAGGCGATGGTGAAGCATAAGATCGACAAGATCGTATTTTCCTCTACCGCCGCGACCTACGGAGAACCCGAGAATATCCCGATCCTCGAAAGCGACCGCACCTGCCCTACCAATCCATACGGAGAAACCAAGCTCGCTATGGAGAAGATGTTCAAGTGGTCGGCGAACGCGTACGGACTGCGGTATGTTTCGCTGCGTTATTTCAACGCCTGCGGAGCGGACGCAAGCGGGACGATAGGCGAGGCTCACGATCCCGAAAGTCATCTTATCCCGCTTATTCTTCAGGTGCCTAACGGAAAGCGCGAGAGCGTCTCCATCTTCGGCACCGATTACGACACCCCCGACGGCACCTGCATACGCGATTATATCCACGTTACCGATCTCGCCGCGGCGCATATTCTCGCGGTGGAATATCTGCAAAAGGGCGGCGAAAGCGACATCTTCAATCTCGGAAACGGCGTGGGATATTCCGTGCGCGAGGTAATCGAGACGGCGAGAAAGGTCACCGCTCACCCCATCCCCGCGGTTGAGACCGAGCGCCGTGCCGGCGACCCCGCAAGGCTTGTGGCGTCAAGCGCCAAAGCAAAGCAAGTCCTCGGCTGGAATCCCGTTCACGACAGCCTCGAGGAGATAATCCAAAGCGCGTGGAATTGGCACAAAAACCACCCCAACGGCTATGACGAGTGAGGTAAAGCTATGATTTATCAAGCTATACAGGAGCTTATAGAATACGCGATCCTTCGCGGACTGATAACGCGCGAGGACGAAATAGTTGTGCGCAATCAATTGATCGAGCTGCTCGGGCTTACCGACTGGAACACTCCCGAAGCGGTAAACGCAAATTCCTCCATCGACGAAATTCTCGATCAGATCACTGATTACGCCTGTGTAAGCGGTATTGCGGAGAACACCGCCGCTTCGAGGGATCTGTTCGACACTAAAGTTATGGGAATTCTGACTCCGTTTCCGCGCGAGGTGACGGCAAAATTCCGCGAGCTGTATTCCGCGCAGTCGCCCAAAGCGGCAACCGACTGGTACTACGAATTCAGCAAGAGCTTAAATTACGTCCGCGCGGGAAGAATGGAAAAGGATCTTAAGTGGACGTATCAGTCTGAATACGGAACACTGGATATCACCGTAAATCTCTCCAAGCCCGAAAAGGATCCGCGCGATATCGCGGCGGCAAGATCGGCGCCGTCGCCGCGCTACCCCAAGTGCCAGCTCTGCACGGAAAACGCGGGCTTCGCGGGGAACCTCAACCACCCCGCTCGCCAGAACCTGCGCCCCGTTCCGATCGCTGTTTTCGGAGAAAGCTGGCGGCTGCAATACTCGCCATACGGCTATTACAACGAGCATTGCATCGTATTTAACGAGCAGCACGTTCCGATGAGGATCGACAGCAGCGTATTT
The DNA here is from genome assembly GCA_022508965.1 of Oscillospiraceae bacterium. Lineage (GTDB taxonomy): Bacteria > Bacillota > Clostridia > Oscillospirales > Ruminococcaceae > CAG-115. Next base: position 4,329 of record JAFLUD010000084.1, on the reverse strand, counting down.
GAAAAGCTGCTCGATATACTCGATTATCTGCCGCATTATTTCGTGGGATCAAACGCCGATCTGCCGATAGTGGGCGGCTCGATTTTAAGCCACGAGCATTTTCAGGGCGGGAATTTTACGTTCGCTATGGAGAAAGCGCCGATCGAAAAGGAATTCGCGCTGCCTCAGTTCCCGAACGTAACCGCCGGGATCGTCAAATGGCCGATGTCGGTAATTCGTCTGCAAAGCGAAAACAGAAGCGAGCTTTCCAAAGCCTGCACGCATATTCTCAAAAAGTGGAGAGCATACAGCGACCCGGATGTAGGGATCTACGCCGAAACGGACGGTACCCCGCACAACACGATAACCCCGATAGCGCGCAGGAAAAGCGGCGCATACGAGTGCGATCTGGTGCTGCGCAACAATCTCACGACCGACGAACGCCCGCTCGGCGTGTTCCACCCCAACCCCTCGCTTCATCATGTCAAAAAAGAGAACATCGGGCTTATCGAGGTCATGGGACTTGCGGTCCTTCCGGCAAGACTCGCGTCCGAGCTTGATGCGCTGAAAACCGCGATGCTCTCGAAAGCCGACCTTGCCGCCGATCCCAAAACGGCGTCCCACGCCGAATGGGCAGCCGATATCCTCAAACGCCGCCCCGAATTCTCCGCCGAAAATGCGCAGGAAATTCTCTACTCCGAAACCGGCGCAGTGTTCGAGCAGATACTGCTTGACGCGGGCGTTTTCAAGCGCGATGAAAACGGACAAAAGGCGTTTTTGAAGTTCACCGATTCGCTGAATTAAGCGCGCTGTTTATTTAAAATTACCGGATAGAATAACCAAGGCTGTTGAGAAGCCCTCAGATGCCGGGCACAGGTACTGCGGCTAGGCTTTGTGCCTGCCGCAGTGCCTGTAACGACGCAGATGAGGGTTTATCAACAGCCTGAATCCCCCTAGTTTTAGGGGGATTTTTTGTTGTTAAATTCGCGCAATTCCTCAATAACAGGCAGAAAATCCTTTAGCTGCCAGTCCTCTCCCAAAGCGAAAAGCGCCCTGTAAATAATTCCGTAATCCGCGTTTTCGGTTTGTCGGAGAATACCTACCGCCTCCTTGATTCCATCGAGAATACGGCTTTTGATACCGCGCGTTTCCTCGTCGGCAGACGCAAGCTCCCGCATATCGTAATCGTTGTTTCTGCCGCACGGAGAAGCGCAGTTATAGCAGTTGGGAATAAGCCGTTTCTTTTCCTCGCCTACGCGCTTTATAAGCTCGGAAAGCTCCGTATCGGCGCAGACCGATCCTCCGAAAACCGCAAAAAGCCCGTCCGAAAGCGCTTTATCCGTCGATTCGCAAACAAGGCTCTCGTTGCCCTCGGTCGCCCTCGCAAGACCGACAAGCGCGCCCAACAGCCTGTCGCGCAGTTCGCTGTAACCGTCCATTATGTACTCCTAGTACAGAATTCTTCCGTCAGTGGAGATCACGACAACCTGCCACGGAATAAACTTCCCGCTCGCCTGAAGCGCGCGTTTTGCGGCATTCTCAATACCGCCGCAGCAAGGCACCTCCATGCGGACGATGGTGACGCTCTTGATATCGTTGTTCGCGATGATCTGCGTCAGCTTTTCGGAATAATCGCCCTCGTCCAGCTTCGGGCAGCCGACAAGCGTGATGCGGTTACGGATAAATTCGTTGTGGAAATTTCCGTAGGCATAAGCGGTGCAGTCTGCCGCGATAAGCAAGTTCGCGCCCTCAAAATACGGCGCGTTTACCGGAACCAGCTTTATCTGCACCGGCCATTGGCGAAGCTGACCGGAAACATCAGCGCACTCCCCTTTGACGGAAGCGTTTTCTCTGTTGATAGCCTTAGACTGCGTTCCCGGGCAGCCGCAGGGCAGCGGAGCGCTTTTCTGCTGCTTAGCCTTTGCCACGGCAGCCTCGTCGTAAGCGGGAGCTTCCCTTTCCTCAAACGTGATAGCGCCTGTCGGGCAAGCGGGCAGACAGTCTCCCAAGCCGTCGCAGTAATCCTCGCGCAGCAGCTTCGCTTTCCCGTCAACCATTCCGATAGCGCCCTCGTGGCACGCCTCGGCACACGCTCCGCAGCCGCTGCACTTCTCTCCGTCGATCCTGATTATTTTTCTTTTCATTAATATCCCCTCCCGTTAAAAAGCCATTGACTTCATGATATCATTATAGTATAATAATACAAAAAAGTCTGTTGTTTTTACAACGAAACGAGGGTTTATGAAAAAATATGTTGCTATTCTCAAAGAAACAAAGCTGTTTTCGGGAGTCTCCGAGGATGAGATCACCGCAATGCTCGACTGCCTTCAGGCGCGGCTCAAAACCTATAAAAAGGGGGAGTATGTTCTAAAACAGGGGGAACAGCTCAGTCGCATCGCCGTGCCGGTCGAGGGGAACCTGCATATTCTCAGGGACGACTATTGGGGTCGCCGAAGCATTATCAACACCGTCGCGACAGGCGAGATGTTCGGAGAAGCGTATGCGCTATCCGACGGCGACGCGATATTAAACGACGTTGTCGCCGTCGAGGACAGCGCTGTCATATTCTTTGATGTGAATAAAATCCTGTCTGTCTGCTCGTCCGCCTGCAAATTCCATTCGATGGTCGTAACGAATTTGTTTTATGCGATCTCCGAGAAGAACAGAAAGCTGATGCAAAAGATCGGTCATATCTCCAAGCGCACCACCCGCGAGAAGCTGATGTCATACCTATCCGAAGAAGCCAAAAAACACAACAGCACCGAATTTTCCATACCCTTCAACCGCCAGCAGCTTGCCGATTACCTTTCGGTCGACCGAAGCGCCATGTCAAACGAATTGTGCAAAATGCGCGACGACGGGCTGCTGACCTTTAAGAAAAACAGATTTACTCTGTCAGACTGATTTTTTGTAGAATTTCACCTCCCGAGAAAATCCTCCACCAGCTCTCGGGCGTGAAGCTCCGAGGCGTCACAGCGGTTTAGCCGTTCCACGAATTCCTCAACCTCTTTCTTGCAAGGGGAAACGTCGTTTATAACGGTCTCGCCGCGCCTTATCCCATAACTCTCCGAAACGAAGCCGTTTTCGCTTGTAATGTTGATCGTTGTTAATTGCCACATATCAAAATCCTCCAAAAACCTTCACTTTCCTTCTATGAACCAATTATACCAAACAAATCATCCAATTTCCAGAAAGTATACTTTGGGTTTTCAATATATTGTTGAGAATTCTAAAAACAAGTCAAAATATTGTGGGGAAATTTGTATAAATCAACATAATTCCAAAATCGACCAATTCCGACTAAATTCAATTTTTTTGTAAGAAATGTATGTAGAATTCGCGCGTTTTTTAGTTTATAATTATAAGTACACATCTATCAAAGGAGGTATAATATGATTGATTTCAATAAAGAGTTTGGGAAGATTTTGAAAAAGGAACGAGTAAAACAAGGTTTTTCGCAGGAACAAATTGCGGAGATTGCGGGGATCAGCGAGGTATATTACCGTAACATCGAACACGGAAAACACCGCCTGACATGGATAAAGTGGCTGACGATCTGCACGGCGCTCAAGATAGACCTCGAGCCGATAGTGAAGATGGTCGCCAAGGATATCCCCGGCTTCGAGTTTTCCGAATAGAACGTCATTACTTTTAACAAAAACACATCTTCTCAAAAGCCTTGTAATATAATTGCATAAAACATTCCCGGCGGAGCAGCTTCTGCCGGGAATATTTTTTTAGGAAATTAACAATAGTTTTTGTGAGAATTGCCGCAGATCAAACCCCCGCTCACCCCGCATTATTTTAACGTTTTGAAAACTCAAACCCGATATCACTCCGAAGAACTCACAAATTTTTCGTGATTCTGCCCAAAAATCGCTAAAAAAACTCTCGATTCCATATTTTGCAAATCCCCGTTTCCGTCATTTTAAACAACTCCGTTTGTTGAAAACTTAGGGCAGTTTTCAACAAAGGGGATTGAAAAAGCAAACGCGCCCCGAATTTTAGGAGCACGTTTGGATTTATGAATATCATATGACCCCTCCTAAATAATTAGCTGACAGCTAAAAAATGTAATAATTTTGCGATGTGCCACACAATCCTTGTTCATTTTTTCGGCTTTTCTATGAGCGCCTACACTTTCTATGTTTGTAAATCAGAATTTTTCATTTACAGAGCATTTTGCGGACAATTTTTAGCACATTCAAAGCATAAAATGCACTCTGTTCCATTAACTCTTTTTCTTGAATTATCAGTAACGTCAACGTTCATCGGGCAAACTTGTTTGCACTTGCCACAAGAAACGCATTTGCTTTTATCGCATTTAATTCTGAGCAATGAAAAATAACT
>JAFLUD010000083.1 GCA_022508965.1 Oscillospiraceae bacterium | reverse complement strand
GGCTGCAACAGCAATATGGCGCGCGCACAGAGCATCAACACCAAGAAATCCACCGTTATCGCACTTGTTCTCTCAAACGGACTGGTGGGGCTTGCGGGCGGTCTGCTCGCGCAATATCAGGGCTTTGCCGATGTCAACATGGGCAGAGGCGCTATCGTTATCGGACTGGCGGCGGTCATTATCGGCGACGTGCTGGGTTCGGCTATTATGGGCAAGCGCTTTAACTTTGTTGCAAGGCTTTCGTTCACAGCGCTTGGCGCTATCATCTACTATGTTGTATTGCAGATCGTAATGCTGCTGGGTCTGGATACTACCTACAACAAGCTGTTCTCGGCGGTGGTCGTTGCTATTTTCCTGGCGGTTCCATATATCCGAAAGGCTACAAAAACTTCTTATCGGCGAGCCGCGAAGAATTCGCTCAAGCCGCCTCAAAATCCGCCTGATTCCCCGCAGAAAGGAGCCGATTCAGATGCTTGAACTGATTGACGTCAAAAAAACCTTCAACGCCGGAACCATTAACGAAAAGCACGCGCTGAACGGCGTTTCCATTAAGCTCGACGACGGCGACTTCGTTACGATCATCGGCGGAAACGGCGCGGGCAAGTCCACAACTCTCAACGCTATCGCGGGTGTGTGGCCGATCGACAGCGGTTCTATAATCATTAACGGAAAGAACGTTGTCGGGGAGCCGGAGCACAGGCGCGCCAAGTATATCGGCAGAGTTTTCCAGGATCCGATGACGGGTACGGCGGCGACTATGGAGATACAGGAGAATCTCGCTCTTGCGAAACGCCGCGGCTCTATGCGAACTCTCAGGTGGGGAATTACCCGCCGCGAAAAGGAAGAATACCACGAGCTTCTGAAGATGCTGGAGCTGGGACTTGAGGATCGAATGTCCACCAAGGTGGGGCTGCTTTCGGGCGGTCAGCGCCAGGCGCTTACGCTGCTGATGGCTTCCCTTAAAAAGCCGGATATTCTTCTGCTTGACGAGCATACGGCTGCGCTCGACCCGAAAACCGCCGAAAAGGTTCTCGAGCTTTCCGACAAGATCATCTCCGAAAACAACCTCACAGCGATGATGGTCACCCATAATATGGCGAACGCCATCAAGCACGGCAACCGCCTTATTATGATGAACAACGGTCGCATTATCTACGACGTTAAGGGTGAAGAAAAGAAGAATCTCACCGTCGAGGATCTGCTTCAGAAATTCAGCGAGATTTCGGGAAGCAAGATCACTAACGACAGAATGCTGCTTAATAAATAATTTAAAACCGCGCTTCTTAAGAAGTGCGGTTTTTGTTTTGGAATTTATATAACATTATGTATTCCTCGGTATTCTCATCAATAATTTCAAATCCTACATTTTTATACAGTTTTACGGCGTAATTCTCTTTTTGAACAGCCAGCGACGCTTGCTTGTATCCTGCGTCTGCAAGTATTTTGAGCATTTCTTTCATCAGGGCTGTTCCTATGCCGCGGTTTCTGTATTCCTTATACAGAGAAATGGCAAACGAGGGAGTTTCGTCGTCGATATGCCCGTAATCGTTCATTATGCGGGTCCAGACTGCTCCGACTATTCTATCATCCGCCTCGGCTACAAGCCCTATATCGCCGTTCCTTTTGCCGAAATTTTCTACATAGACTTGCAGCTCGGGTTTATGTATTATCTCTTTGGGCGGCGGGGCTGTGCCCTCGGGAATAAAGATCGCCTCGTATAAAAATTCTTCTAAAACACCGTATTCGTTCTCTTTGATTTTTCTGATCTTATATTCCATTTTACCTCCGAAAACATTTTTACAAACAGAACCGCAGCGATTTGGAATGCTGCGGTTTTCATTTTTATTACACGGTTATATATTCCCTCAGATTTTCGAGAGTTTTGCTACCTATGCCGCTTACGTTTACAAGCTCGTCAACGCTTCCGAAGCCGCCGTTCTCTTCCCGATAAGCTATTATCGCCTTTGCCTTGACGTCGCCGATACCGCTGAGGGTCTTAAGCTGCGCCAGGGTTGCGGTGTTGAGATTGATCTTGCCTGCGGGCTGGCTGTTCTCGGTCTTTGAAGAGGATTGGGGATGCTCGGCTGCCGTTTGGGAGGAAGAGATGCTTGACGTGCCGTAAGAATTTGTGATCTCGGCCATGGGGTTCTTGATAGGCTTCGACGAATACCCGTATGACGCGGCGCTTTCCTGCGAGGAGCTTGAAGCGCTCTCGGGCGGTATGCTTTCGAGAATGAGCGATTCTTTGGGCTGCGGGAAAACGTTCCCGATAAAAACAACAACTATCGCTGCCGCGACTACCGATTTTACCGCGACGTTAAATATTTTATCCACCTGCGCCTTCTTATTTTTCACGGTTTTTTCCTCTTTTTTTGTCAAATCCTGTATTTTTATAGTAGCACAAAATTTTACAATTGTCAAGTAAAAACCGTGGCGGTTTATTCTGCCGCTTCTTTTTTTGAGAATTCGCAGCCGCAGTAGTTTTGTCTGTACAAGTCATATTCCTTTGACAGTTCGATCGAGCGCAGGTAGCCGCCGCGTTTTTTGAAATCGCTGGGCAGGTATTCTACCGAATATATCTCGGACAGCTCGGCGCCGATCTCTCCGAGCTTCTGCGCGTTTTTAAGCGGGCTTATCGAAAGCGTTGAGCAGAAGTAATCGAAGCCGTGCTCGGCGGCGTATTTTGCGGCGCGTTCCAGGCGGAGTCTGTAACACTTAAAGCAGCGCTCGCCGCCCTCTTTGATGTGCTCGAGTCCCTTTACCGCTGTGTAAAATTCGCCGGGGTCGTATTCCTCAACCACAAGCGACACGGGATTCTTCACCGGAAGCTGAGAGATCAGACGGCGCTGTTCCTCGGCGCGTTTTTGGAACTCTTCTTTTGGAGAAATGTTCGGATTGTAATACAATACCGTTATCGAAAAATACCGCGACAAATACTCCAAGCAATAGCTTGAGCACGGCGCGCAGCAGCTGTGCAGCAGCAGAGTCGGGGTTCCCGTAAGCGTGCTTATCAATTCTTCCAATTTTTTCTGGTAATTTATGTTCATTTTATTTACCTGCAAATTTGTCGCGCTGTTCTACTGCGAGACGGTCGCAGCGCTCGTTTTCCGCGTGACCTGCGTGTCCCTTGATCCAACAGAATTCTACCTTGTGGATCTCAAGTTGCTTTAGCAGGCGTTCCCAGAGGTCGGGATTGAGCGCGGGCTTGCCGTCGCTTTTCTTCCAGCCGCGCGCTCGCCAGCCCGCTGCCCAGCCTTTTGTTACTCCGTCGACTACATACTTGCTGTCGGTGGTGAGTTTCACTTGGCAGGGGAATTTCAGCGCCTCCAGGGCGGTTATCACGCCCATCAGCTCCATGCGGTTGTTGGTGGTCTGGGGGGCGCCGCCGCTCAGCTCCTTTTCCCTGCCGTCACAGCGCAGGATCGCTCCAAAACCGCCGGGCCCCGGATTTCCACTGCACGCGCCGTCTGTGTATATTTCTACGAATTTCATTTGATTCACCGACCTTTAGATTCTCTTAATTAATTATACCAAATATTGTATTTTTTGTCAACAGGATTACTACAACAAAAAACCGCCCCGATTGCTCGGAGCGGTTTGGCTCAATTATTAAGCAGTGTGAAGTGAAATTACTTTCTCTTCTTAGCAACTACTACAGCTGCGCCTGCGAGAACTGCAGGAACTACTGCGAGTGCGATACCGGTCTCAGGATTGTCCTTGTCGCCGGGGGTCTGAGTGCCAGTGCCGGACTGACCAGGGGTCTGAGTGCCGTCGCCCTTTTCGATAGTAGCGGTGAAAGCGTCAGCGGATGCGCCCTCACCAGTCAGCTTAATAGAGAAATCCTCGCCCTCTGCACCGGTAACGGTGAAGGTCAGGGTTGCGAGAGTCTCGCCTGCAATGAACTTATCTGCACCAGCAGAACCAAGAAGGTTAATAGTGCCGTCATCCTTAACGCCAGCCATGCAGGAACCCATGTTGCTCATCTTGATGTCAGACTTAGTGATGGTTGCTCCAGTAACTTCAGCCTTGATCTGGAAGTCAACGATATCTTCGTCAGAAACGATGTTTACCTCATAGGTGGAACCCTCAACAGGTGCGCCAACAAGTACGGGAGCGATCTCTGCGGAAGCAGAAACAGCAGTCAGTGCCAGCACTGCGGAAGCAATGCCCAAAGAAATAATCTTCTTCATATTATTTTCCTCCATAATTTTGTTTATTAATAAACCCGTAGGCGGGGCGCGAACACCCCGCACGGGATTATTATTGCCAAAAGGTGTCGATTAATGTATATCGGTTGATTACATATCAGCCAGAGCGATGAGCATTGCGGTTACGTCCTTAATGTCAACGCCGCCGATACCATCGTAGTTAGCAACTGCGGGAAGCTTATCAGCCTCGTCGTTTGCGAGAGCAACCAAAACGAAGGTTACGTCCTTGATGTCGAACTCGTTATCGAGGTTAGCGTCACCGAGCTTGCCAGTGGTAGCGCCGCCGCCCATAGCAATATCGTACAGATTGAGGAGCTTCTCGTAAGCAGCCTTGAGGTTCTTCTCGTCGGTGTTTACATCAACGGTCTCAGTCTTGTTGTCGGTGTGCAGACGGTTGTTAGGCAGGAAGGTACGATCGGAATCGAATGCCTGGTTCTCGTCGCCGGAAGCGATATCAGCAGCGTCAAGAACGGAGAGGCAACGAGCGGTCTCGTGCAGAGCAGCTACCAACTCATCAGAAGCGTCAACAGCCTTGTTGTCGATCGCCATAGCAACCATGGAGATCTGAGCAGCGATGGTGTTGTAGCTTATCTTGTAATCATCGTAGAGCTTATTGAGATCATCGTAGTAGCCCTTCAGAGCATTGTAAACTGCAGTTGCATTCTTGTCTTCCAGAGTAGCAGCGTTAGGAAGAGCGTACTCGGGAGACTTGGTGTAAGGAACGGGATCGCCCTCCTTGTATGCCTTGAAAGCATTTGCTGCGGTGAGCCACTCGAGAGCAGCGCGACGAGCATCAACAAGATCCATGTGCTTGTCAGCAAATACAGCCGCATCACCGGTATCCTCTGCCAGCTGGTAAGCGTCTTCGATCAGCTTAGCAACATCGCTCTTCTTGTAGGTGTCCTCAACAGCAGAATCGGGATAGAGATCGTTAAGTACATAAGTGAGCTTTCTGTTGATGAGAGTCCACTCTGCAGGAGAGCCGGTCTTCTTAGCAACAGTGTTGTTCTCGTCAAGAGCGGTAATATCAGCAGTGTAATCAGCAGCCTGGTAAGCCTCGATGATTACCATGATTGCAGCAAGATCAGTGATAGTGCCGGAAGCAGCCTCGGCAATAGCAGCCATAGCCGCAGTATAAGCAGCATCCTTAGCAGCTACATCCGCCGCAACGGATGCAACACCGGTAGCGGTAGCGCTGTCTGCAGCACTGTTATAATTAGAAACTGCGGTACCTATTGCGGTATCACACGCGCCAGCAGGAGTTTTAATGTCTTTTCCGTCGGCTCCAGCATTAGTAGTTGTTCCATCGAAATGGTCAAACGTCTTCAAATTCGTCTTGCCATCATCGGTCGACAGATAAATTTTATCAACTTTACCGTCATCATCATATTCAACTACCAAATCGGTGCTGATAGTCTTAAGTGCGTTCTCAAGAGCGGTATGAGCGGAAGTAACAGCAGCATCGAAGGTGGTTTTTGCTGCATTTGCATTGTTCTTCTCAGCCAATGCAGCAGCGCCGCCATCTCCAGGATCTGCAGGCAGAGAATCAAGGTAAGCCTGAACATCGGAACCGAGGAAAGGAACGTACTTCAGCAGGTCGGTGTTCTTAGCGATCTTCTGAGTGTAGGTACCTACGGTAGCATCGTATACCATATCGTCGCTGCTATCAAGGCCAATCAACTTGGTATCCTTGTCAACTTTAATTTCGCCAGCTTTGCTAGCAATCAGTTTTTCATTGGTAATGCTAGTGGTCTCGTTGCCAAAAGCAGTTGCAAGGGACTCGGCACGAGCAGACGCAAACTGAGTAACCAGCTTGTTGTGGTACTTGTTGAGGTTGGTCTGTACGCTTGCCTTGGTAGCACGCTTGGTGTTATCCTCTTCCCAGCCCTTGAATACATCGATTGCATCCTTAGCAGCCTTGTAAGCGCCAACAATGCTCTCGTCGCTGGTGATGATGGAAGACTTGATCTCATCAAATCTACCATACTCATCTTTTACATAAGTCTCAACGTCAGCCTTACCGCCAACATCGATCCAGTGAGCAGCAGCATCAGCATCGTCCACAGGAGCAACGCCGCCTACAAGAGTTGCATCGGTGGAATTGCTACCGCCGTAAACGATGCCCATCAGCTGATCGAAGGTTACATACTTAGCTTCGGTAACCTTGCCCTTGTTAGTGGCTTCACCGGTGGTAGGAGCAACGGAGCAGGTACCGCGTCTCCAGCCTTCATAAGACTTCTGGGAAGCGATGATGCTCTCATACTCCTTCAGAGTAGCTCTGAAAGCAGACTTGGTAACTTTATCAAGCTCGCTGTTTTTCAGAGTTTCAACAGCATCATTAAGCGCAATCCAAGCATCGGTGGTGAGGCGTCCATCGTTGGAGCCAACATAGTTCTCAGCGTCAACAAACGCATCAACGAACTCCTGATACTTGTCAGTCTTATAGATGTTATCGTTGAGCTCCTCGTTAAGGATGTTGTTTCCATCATAAATAGCCTGGTTAGCCTTAATGAGAGCCTCGAGCTCCTCGCTGGAGTGGTTGGTCATACCCTCACGAACAGCCTTTACCATCTGGTAAGCAGCAGTGTAGTCGTTAGCGGTAGACTTGTCATTCTCCAGAACGTTCTCAGCGTAGTCGATAGCATCCTGGAACTGATCAGCCTGAGTAGTACCAAAATCAAAGATCGTGGTCTCACGGAAATCAGCGAAGCTGTCAACATACTTCTGAAGCTCAGCCTTAGTTACAGCCTCGCCGTAGTTGGCGTCATCCGCAAAAGCAACAGACGCAATGGAAGTCAGTGCCATTACGGATGCCATTGAAGATGCGAGAATTCTTCTTTTCAACATAATAGTCCTCCTAAAATTTGTTTTTTTAAAACATCTCTGAGTTATCGGGCACTCGGATGTATTAAACGGATTTTTCTCCGCCTGTGTAGGTAGTCGAGGGATTTTCCGAAAAAGTTTCACCAAAATGTGAATTTTTTATTTTCCCCGTGATTTTTCCCTTGACACTCTCGTAGTCGCGGAGTTTGGCGGAAAAGTTTCATTGTTTCAAAAAATTATTTTGGAAAATTTTTCCGCTTCGTGGGCGCAATTGTTTATGTAATTATTCGCTCTTGTTTATAATACCATTTTATATATCTTTCGTCAATGTGCATTTTGTATAAATCTTGCAGGATTTTTCGGCGTTTTTATGACAACTGCGGGGCTTTCGCCAAAAAAGGATAAAATTTTTGCAGATTTTCGGGGAATTTTTTGGCAATTTTATACAAAAACCGCTTTTGCGCTTGAATTTTCTTTCTTTTAATGGTATAATTACTTGTATGTCGCTGTAGCTCAGCAGGATAGAGCGACCGCCTCCTAAGCGGTAGGTCGGAGGTTCG
>JAFLUD010000082.1 GCA_022508965.1 Oscillospiraceae bacterium | reverse complement strand
GGAGGGACTTTCACTTATGAACAATAAAACCATCATAAAAGTGCTTACAATTTTGGGATTCGTTTATGCTTTTGTTGTCTATCTGATACTCCCTGCTTGTTGTGTTTATACTGTATCCGATATAATCACCGGTGCAGTCAAAAACAGAAAGGCGGCTGAACAAATGGCGCTTGAAAAAGCGGAAAAGAAATTTGCCGCTGCACTGTCGGAATTTGACGGTCTGTTTGTCACAAAATATTGCCAAAGTCACGGAGCGGGATATGATTTTTATTTTACATACAACGGCAGTCCGGACAGCTTTTTCGATTCATGTGTGGATTTTTGCGAGTATGCGGAAACAAAAATTTTTAAACATTATTCATATGGCGCAGCTGAAGATCAACATTCTCGTATATTCTTTACTTGCGGAAACAGGAGATTGTATTTTGTATATGAAAATATAAATTCATTGCTTGCAACTAATGTGTACATGGACGATTATTCACTGCCAGAGACTTTTATTTCACAGTATCGAATAAAAAACGTTTTTGTTTACGACAAGTATTTTACCGATGAGCAGCGTGAACATTTAGAATCTATCAAGAATAATTATTCCTATAAAATCGGAATTGTCCATGAGGAATTCCCAATGACTCATAACAAATGAAATTGTTATCCGCTCAACAATAAATAAGGAGATGATTATGAAAACATTAAGATTTTCTTTCGACTATCGGAGAGCTTGTTTGTGGTGTAATGGTGGCAGAGTCGATTACAGTCAACTGCCTATATCTAAGGAGTTGATTGACGAGTTGAATTCCATATGCGATGAGTTTGATACGCAAATTGATTGGAATGATCCCACTGTAGATACTCTTTGGACAGAAGAACATTACATCAACTTTTTTTCAAGAGCTAATGCAATATGTGAGAAACTCAAGGAAGAGTTGAAAGGCAAATATGAAATAATTAATTGTCTTGAAGAAGATCGACGTTTATAATGACAGCACTTTTTCCGAGGAGTGATTACCTATATCTTTCACCTAGATATCTTTAATTCCGAGACTAAAAACAATTTGAGACGGAACGGTCAAAGAGCAGTGGCTTGGAGTTCCCAATAAAAATTGCCCGGGGCGGACAATGCCTCGGGTCTTGCGGCTTTACGGGCGGAGGCTTGAGGGTTCCTCAAAAATAGCCCGCGGGTTTTATAATATCGCTTGACAACTTGCAAAAAATCGTGTATAATAGTATATGTGGAGAGAGTTGCTGCTCTCAAATTTTGTGTTGAAGGAGATTATTGTTATGGCACTTACCAAGAATCCCAATGTCTTAAAGTGGATCGATGAAATGACCGCTCTTACCAAGCCCGATAAGGTTGTTTGGATCGACGGCTCGAAGGCTCAGCTCGACGAGCTTACCAACGAGGCGCTCGCTTCCGGCGAGATGAGAAAGCTCAACCAGGATAAGTTCCCCGGCTGTCTGTATCACAGAACCAAGCCCAACGACGTTGCCCGCGTTGAGGACAGAACCTTCATCTGCTCCAGAACTAAGGAGAACGCAGGTCCTACCAACAACTGGATGGATCCCAAGGAAATGTACGCTAAGCTCACGCCTATGTACGACGGCGTTATGAAGGGCAGAACCATGTACGTTATTCCCTACTCCATGGGTCCTATCGGTTCGCCTATCGCTAAGGTCGGCGTGGAGCTTACCGACTCTATCTACGTTGTTCTCAATATGAACATCATGACCCGTATGGGCGAGCAGGCGTTCAAAAACCTGCCCGACGACTCCAACGACTTTGTTCGCGGTCTGCACAGCAAGGCTGACGTCGACCCCGAAAACAGATACATCGTTCAGTTCCCCGAGGACAATACTATCTGGTCTATCAACTCCGCTTACGGCGGAAACGTTCTGCTCGGAAAGAAGTGCTTCGCGCTGAGAATCGCTTCCTACCAGGGCTGGAAAGAGGGCTGGATGGCCGAGCATATGCTGATCCTCGGCGTTAAGAAGCCCGATGGCGACATCAAGTACATCACCGCGGCTTTCCCGTCCGCTTGCGGTAAAACTAACCTGGCTATGCTTATTCCTCCGGCTGTTTACAAGGACGCGGGTTATGAGGTTTACACCGTCGGCGACGATATCGCCTGGATGAAGCCAGGCCCCGACGGCAGACTGTACGCTATCAACCCCGAGAACGGTTTCTTCGGTGTTGCTCCCGGAACAAACGCTAAGTCCAACTTCAACGCTCTCGAGTGCACCAAGAAGAACGCGATCTTTACGAACGTTGCTCTCAACCTCGACGACGACACCGTTTGGTGGGAGGGTCTTGACAAGAATCCGCCCGAGAACGCCGAGGAATGGAAGGGCGCTAAGGTCAACGGCAAGGAGTTCACTGCGACTAAGGGTGCGGACGGCAAGAACCAGGTCCTCGCTCACCCGAACTCGCGCTTTACCGCTCCCGCTATCAACTGCCCGTGCCTGTCTTCCGAGTTCAACAACCCCCAGGGCGTGCCGGTTTCCGCTATCATCTTCGGCGGCAGACGCGCTTCCACTACCCCGCTGGTTTATCAGTCCTTTGACTGGAACCACGGCACTTACGTTGGCTCGGCGGTTTCCTCCGAGACTACCGCGGCGGCTACCGGTGCGGTCGGAGTTCTCCGTCACGATCCGATGGCTATGAAGCCCTTCATCGGCTACAACGTCGGCGATTACTGGCAGCACTGGATCGACATGGGCAATAAGCTCGGCGACAAGGCTCCCAAGATCTTCAACGTAAACTGGTTCAAGCAGGACGAGAACGGCAACTTCATCTGGCCGGGATTCGGCGATAATATGCGCGTTCTTGACTGGATCATCAAGCGCTGCGAGGGTACCGTGGACGCAGTCGAGACGCCTATCGGTTTCCTGCCCAAGGCTGAGGACATCAACGTTAAGGGTATCGAGGACGAGGTTACTCCCGAGATCATGACCAAGCTGCTTGACGTTGACAAGGGTCTCTGGACTAAGGAGATCGCGGAAATGCGCCGTTACTATGCCGAGGATATCGAGGCTAAGGGCGGTAAGGTTCCCGCAGAGCTTAAGGCTCAGCTCGATATGATCGAGAAGAAGCTGGGTTAATATTGAGCTTGATTTCGGAATAAAAATTGCTCCCCCGCTCGGTTGAGTGGGGGAGTGTTTTTTGCTGTGTAGACGGGGGGTGCGGGGGTGCGGGTTGCGCGCGTTTTGCGAGCGTAGCGAGCAAAACCGCCGATGCCCTGCATCGGCGAATTCGCGAAGCGAATTGCCCGCAACCCGCTGCCGCGACGAATGCACCCCGAGCGAAGCGAGTGGGTGCGTGAGGAGCGGCACTGCTCGGCGCGGCATTCGATCTGCGTTTTTACTTCAGGAATACTGTGGTTATTGTTTACTGTCAACTGTAAACTGAAAAACTCCCCCGCTCGGTTGAACGGGGGTGGTTCTTTTAGTTGAATTGCGAGGTGTCGATTCGGTTGAGGGCGCGTTTGAGCTTCGCGTCCGCCAAGAGCAACTCTTTGTCGCTCTTCGCCGACTTCATGCGCTCCTCCGCTGCCGTCTTCGCCGCGTTCGCTCTCTCAACGTCGATCTCGTCAGACCATTCACAGGTCTGGACAAGTATCGTCGTCTGCTCCTTCGACACCTTTATAATGCCGCCCGACGTCGCGGCTCTGCGGAATTCTCCATTCTGCATGATCCGCATCTGACCTATGCCTATCGCCGCACAGTATGGCTCGTGTCCGTTGAGTATGCCGACGTCACCTACTGTCGTGCGGACTATTATCTGCTCGGTCTCGCCGTCAAATACGGTCTTTTCGGGCGTGATTATCTGTAACTTGAACGGTGTCATCAGATCTTCCTTTCATTAGCCCTTCTTCGCCTTCTCGACAGCTTCGTCGATCGTTCCCACAAACAAGAACGCAGACTCGGGCAGTTCGTCATGCTTGCCCTCGATTATCTCCTTGAAGCCGCGGATCGTTTCCTTGAGCGGAACGTATTTTCCCTGCATACCGGTGAACTGCTCCGCTACCGAGAACGGCTGAGACAGGAAGCGCTGGATCTTTCTTGCGCGCGCTACCGTCAGCTTATCCTCGTCGGACAACTCGTCCATACCAAGGATCGCGATGATGTCCTGAAGCTCGTTGTAACGCTGCAGGATCGCCTGAACGCTTCTTGCTACCTCGTAATGCTCCTGTCCCAAGATCTCGGGCGTCAGGATTCTCGAGGTGGAATCCAGCGGGTCTACCGCGGGATAAATACCCATCGAAGCTATGTTACGCGACAATACCGTCGTTGCGTCCAAGTGTGCGAACGTTGTCGCAGGAGCAGGGTCGGTAAGGTCGTCCGCAGGAACGTAAACTGCCTGTACGGATGTGATCGAACCCTTCTTCGTAGAGGTGATTCTCTCCTGCAATGCGCCCATTTCCGTTGCCAGAGTCGGCTGGTAACCAACGGCGGACGGCATACGTCCGAGCAGCGCGGATACCTCGGAGCCTGCCTGCGTGAAACGGAAGATGTTATCAATGAACAGAAGCACGTCCTGTCCCATCTTGTCACGGAAGTATTCCGCCATGGTAAGTCCCGAAAGAGCTACTCTCATTCTCGCTCCCGGCGGCTCGTTCATCTGACCGTATACCAGCGCGGTCTTATTGATAACCCCGGACTCGGTCATCTCGCGGTAGAGGTCGTTACCCTCACGGGTACGCTCGCCGACACCGGTGAATACCGAGATACCGCCGTGCTGCTTGGCTACGTTATTGATAAGCTCCATGATAAGTACGGTTTTTCCAACGCCCGCGCCGCCGAACAATCCGATCTTACCGCCCTTAAGATAGGGGCAGATCAGATCAACGACTTTGATTCCTGTTTCGAGGATCTGGTTTGACGCTTCCTGCTCCTCATAGGTAGGAGCGCTGCGGTGGATCTCCCAATGTTCCTCTGCGTCGGGCTGCGGCTTGTTGTCTACCGCCTCGCCCAAGAGGTTGAAGATACGTCCAAGCGTTTTCTCGCCTACGGGCACCTTGATAGATGCGCCCGTGTCTACTGCTTCCATACCGCGTACAAGTCCGTCGGTGCTGCCCATTGCGATGCAGCGGACGATGTCGTCGCCGATATGCTGCGCTACCTCGACTACGAGCTTTGTGCCGTTGTTGTCGATCTCGATAGCGTTAAGCAGATTAGGCAGATTTTCCGGCGCGAAGCGGATATCCAATACCGCGCCGATAACCTGAACTATCGTGCCTTTATTAGTGTTTGACATATTCTAACTTTTCCTTTCTTAGGAATTGCTAAATAACTGATTTTGAAACACCGACTAGCTCTGAGCCGACGCGCCCGAAACTATGTCGATTATCTCGTTTGTGATGCTTGCCTGGCGCGCTCTGTTGTACAGCAGCGACAGGCTCTCCGTCATTGCGTCTGCGTTGTCGGTTGCGCTTTCCATTGCCGTGCGGCGGGCGCCCTGCTCGGACGCGTAGGATTCGACGACCGCACACTGGATAAGCGACGCTGTGAAGCGCGGCACTATTCTGTTGAACACCGCCTCGGGGGACGGATCGTAGTTCATGGTGCCGTAGTCCTCGAGAGGGACGGTGTCCATGGGGAGCACGCGCATACTCTCGGGCTGCTGAGACATCGACGATACGAACATCGTATAGAACACATATACCTCGTCGACCTCGCCGTCGGTGAACATCTTTATCGCCAAGTCCGCGATGTCCTGCGCGGTGTTCGGCTTGATGTCCTCGGCGATGTTCGAGTAGGACGCCGCTATCTCGTAATCGCGCTTTGCGAAATACTCGCCCGCTTTTCTGCCGATCGCTATTACCTTCGGCTTTTCGGCATCGTCTTTGTGCGCTGCCGCTGCCATTTTAAGTACGTTTGAGTTGTAGCCGCCCGCCAAGCCTCTGTCGCCTGCCACTACTATAAACAGCTTGCGCTTTACCTCGCGCTTTACTGTGAATATCGTGGAAAAATCGGTGTTTGCGGACGCTATTTCACACATCGTCTTATACAGCTCGTTGAAGTAGGGGCGAGCCTGTTCGGCACGCATCTTCGCTTTACGGAGTTTACTTGAAGCAACCAGCTCCATCGCCTTGGTTATCTGTCTGGTCGAGCCGACAGACTTGATACGGCGCTTGATCGCTTTCATGTTTCCAGAAGCCAAATTATATCACCCCTTCGTTATTGTGTTTTTGTGAAAATGCGGAGAGTGCGTCGATTGCTAGGAAGCTCGCCGAAGGCTAGCCATAGGGCTGCCGAGGTGAGCTGACAACGCAAGCGGCGTGCTATACGCATTTTCCTCTCAGATGTTTTCTTCGGTGGTTATATATTTGACCTTCTTCTCAATGTATAACCATGCTACCGCAAGGGCTGTTACCACTGCAAGCGTTGTGGCTATTATACTGAGTACAAAAGAAGCCTGTTTCATATATACTCCTATCTGTCAGCCCGCGTAAGAGGACGCAAAGCTCGTGAGAACTTCCTTGAGCGCTTCCTCGTTATCGGGGGAGAGTACCTTTTCGTTCTTGATCCCGTCGAGGATCTCGGGCTTGTTGGCTCTGATGTTGTCGATCAGATCCTTCTGGTACTGCTTGATCTTCTCGATCGGAATGGACGCCAGGAAGTTGTTGATTACCGCGTAAATAATAACAACCTGTTCCTCAACCTCAAGCGGAGCGTTCTGATCCTGCTTGAGTACCTCAACTATGCGCTCGCCCTTTGCGAGACGATCCTTGGTGTCCTTATCCAGATCGGAGCCGAACTGAGAGAAGGACTGCAGCTCGCGGTACTGCGAATAGTCGAGCTTCAGAGTACCCGCTACCTTCTTCATCGCTTTGATCTGAGCGTTACCGCCGACACGGGATACCGAGATACCGGGGTTTACGGCAGGTCTTACGCCGGAATTGAAAAGCTCGGTCTCGAGGAATATCTGTCCGTCGGTGATCGAAATTACGTTGGTCGGAATATACGCCGATACGTCGCCTGCCTGCGTCTCGATTATCGGGAGCGCGGTAAGCGAGCCTCCGCCGTATTCGTCGTTCAGACGTGCGGCGCGCTCGAGAAGTCTTGAGTGCAGGTAGAATACGTCGCCCGGGTATGCCTCACGTCCCGGCGGGCGCTTGAGCAGCAGCGACAACGCACGGTACGCTACCGCGTGCTTGGACAGATCGTCATATACTATGAGAACGTCCTTGCCCTTTTCCATAAAGTATTCGCCCATTGCACAGCCCGAATACGGCGCTATGTACTGCAAGGGCGCAAGCTCCGACGCCGTGGAGGATACCACTATGGTGTAATCCATGGCGTTGCCTTTGGAGAGCTGCTCTACTACGTTTGCGACGGTGGAATTCTTCTGTCCGATCGCAACGTAGATGCAGATTACGTCCTTGCCCTTTTGGTTGATTATTGTGTCGATGGCGATGGCAGTCTTTCCTGTCTGTCTGTCGCCGATTATCAGCTCACGCTGGCCTCTGCCTATCGGGATCATCGAGTCGATCGCCTTGATTCCCGTCTGGAGAGGTACGTTTACGGGTTCTCTCGTGATGATACCCGAAGCGATCTTTTCGATCGGGCGGGTCTCTTTTGCGAGAATGTTTCCCTTTCCGTCAAGCGGCTGTCCCAGAGAGTTTACAACGCGTCCGAGAAGCTCTTCTCCGACCGGCACGGACACGATGC
>JAFLUD010000081.1 GCA_022508965.1 Oscillospiraceae bacterium | reverse complement strand
TTTCGCGAAGCGAAATTTCGGTCGCTCCGACCGAAAAGTGAAAAACGATGCTAGCCAAGAGCGTTTGTCAAGCTGCGAAGCAGCGCAGACAAATGCCTTTGCGGTATGCAAAAAAATTCCCTTGCAAAAGCAAGGGAATTTTTGCTTACTGGTGGTGCCGGTGGTGGGACTTGAACCCACACGATGTTGCCACCAACGGATTTTGAGTCCGTCTCGTCTGCCAATTCCAACACACCGGCAATTACGATAGGCAATACCGCACAAAGATTGTACGTGTATTGCGCCGTCAGATTTTTCGTCAGATTGCCGAAAACGACGAAGTAATACTGATGTATTTCGAGGAGTTTGAGGCAAAAATGACGGAAAATATGCAAGCAAGACGCGTACAAAGCCACAGGCGGTCTTTGTAAGGTGTTGCCGTTAGTATTGTAACACATTTCCGCGGATTTGTCAAGTATTTTTTTGGGAATTTACGAGATCAGATATGATTAGAGCGAAGCTGACCGCAGGCGGCGTTTAGATCGGCGCCGAATTCGCGGCGCTTGGTGGCGACGACGCCGTTTTTCTTGAGCGCGGCGCAAAAATCGGAAATAGTCTGCGGCTCGCTTTTCTTAAAGTCGGAATCGGTGGAGTTGTAGGGGATAAGGTTGATATAGAAATTTCGCCCGCCGATAAGCCGCGCAAGCTGCCCGGCGTGCTCCGGCGAATCGTTGACGCCGCCCAGCATAACGTACTCCAGCGTAACGCGCCTGCCGGTGTTTTTCGAGAAGAATTCCGCGGCGTCCAATACTTCTTTTATGGGGAACCTTTTGTTTATCGGCATCAGTCTGCTCCGAAGCTCGTCGTTTGGCGCGTGAAGGCTGATGGCGAGATTGCAGGGGCGCGAAAGCCGCGCGTAGTCGTAGATTTTCGGAACGATCCCGCAGGTGGAAACGGTGACCCTGCGCTTGGGAACAGCAAGCCCCTTGTCCTCGGAAACGATCTCGCAGAAATCCGCGACCGCGTCGAAGTTGTCAAACGGCTCTCCGATTCCCATAACCGACACCCCGTCTATCTTGCAGGAGAATTCTTTTGCGATCGCGAGCGCCTGCCCCATGATCTCGCCCGCGTCGAGATCGCGGCGTTTTTTCATAAGCCCGCTCTGGCAGAACACGCACCCCATGTTGCAGCCCACCTGCGTGGAAACGCACACGCAGTTCCCAAAGCGCTGCCGCATAAGCACCGTCTCGACAAATTCCCCGTCGGAAAGCTCCAAAAGGAGCTTCGCCGCCGATCCGCTCTCGCGCTTTTCCACGACTTTAGGTATCGAAAGCTCCAGATCCGCGCAGATACGCCGGGTCACCCTCTCCGCGAAATCAAACCCGCGAAGGTCCGTGATGTTTTTCTTGTAAATGCCGTCGTAAAGCAGCCCCGCCTTGGCGGGATTTTCGCCGATCCCCGAAAAATAATCTCTCAGCTTATTGAGAGAAAGCCCGTAAAAATTCATACCCGTTCCCCTGAAAACAAAAGAAAATAAAAGCTAAAATCATTCTAACACAAAAAACCCCTTTTGTCAATAACGCAAAAAACCCGTAAAAATCAAGAGAATTCCCCCAAATTCCTCAAAAATCCAATAAAAATTACCGTAAAAACTTGCAATTTTGTATATAAAGTGTTATAATAGAAGTGAGTAGTAATTTAAATCGGAGAAAAGCGGGGGTGAACAATGAAAAACAAAGCATTACAGATGGCGCTGCAGATCATCGCGGGAATAGCCGCAGTGGCGCTGATAGTGGGAATATACATAACCCGCCTGAACTCGGTGATCTCCTCAAACCTGCTGAACACGATAAGCGAAATGGCGCAGCACGACAAGCGCGGCATAGAAGCGTTCATAGATTCCAGCTGGAACAAGCTGTACGGAATATCCATGCGCGTGCTGGAGGACGGAAGCACCCTCGATGAGATTTACAGAGAATTGAACCTCGAAACGGCGACCAACCACGATTTCATGCATATATACCTTCTCGCGGAGGACGGCACGGTAATAACCGACGAGTTCCGAAGCTACGACCCGCGCACGTCGTCCTCGGACGAAGACGTAGACTTCCTGCCGCTTTTTCACGATGGCAGAGAGCGCTTCGTATTGCATTGGAACGACCAGGGCGAAGAAATATTCACCTCATTCAACGGCGCGGTATACGGCGTTCGTCTTGAGAACGAGTATATCGGCAGTCAGAAGATAATCGCGATAATCGGAGTAAGCGATATAAGCGAGATAGAGAGCTACATAATCGTAGACAGCTTCGTAAAAGACGGCGAACGCCGCGGCTATTGCTCGATAGTAAATCTCCAGGGCAGATTCGTAATAGACAGCCGCGCCAGCACCCCTCTCGGCACAGGCACCGCGGAGGATATGTTCGAGCTTGTGAACGCAGGCTCCCACGCGGCGTTTTCAAACGAAGAAATGCTTGAAAAAATGGAGAACCAAGAGACCTTCAACTTCTCGTTCGTCGACCACAACGGCGTCACGAAGATCGTGTATTTCACGCCTTTCATGGAGGATGTCGATTGGTATTTCCTCCAGATAGTAGACCGCGTAGCGTTCTCCGAGCAAAGCAGCGTATTCGTAACGCTCAGCGTTATCTTCCTTTCAATAATACTGATAGTACTGATATTTATGCTGATAATGGTGTTCATTGTCCGCGGGAAAAGCGCAGCAGCGCACGCGCGTGCGAAAGCGCAAAGCGAGTTCTTATCCAATATGAGCCACGAGATCCGCACCCCGCTAAACGGCATCATCGGACTAAATCATCTGATGATAACCCACATCGACGACAAGAATTATCATCAGGACATAAAAACCTGGCTTAAAAAATCGCACGACACGGCGAATTACCTGCTGTCGTTGGTAAACGACATACTCGATATGTCAAAGCTCCAGGCAGGCAAGGCGGATATCATAAACGAGCCTGTCATGATAGAAAGCATAATCGACGACGTATATTCAATGCAGTATGACAATATCCGAAGCCGCAACGTCGCGTTTATTGTAGAGCGCGATATCAAAGCCCCCTGCGTAATGGGCGACGCCACGCGGATAAAGCAGATACTGATGAATGTTGTCGGAAACGCCGCGAAGTTCACTCCCGCGGGCGGCGCGATAACGCTCTCAGTAACGCAGGATATACAGGACGGCGGCGATGTCACCACCATCTACCGCTGCGCCGATACGGGAATAGGCATGAGCCAGGAGTTCGCCGAAAAGATATTCGACGCGTTCAGCCAAGAGCGCAATAAAAACTCCGAAAGCATAAAGGGAACCGGTCTCGGAATGTCTATCTGCAAGCTGCTCTCCAAAGCGATGGGCGGCGACATAACGGTAGAAAGCGAAATGAACGAGGGAAGCATCTTCACCGTAACGCTCCCGTCAACGACCGCCGAGCCACCTGAGAATTACGTCCACACCGCTCCTAAGATCTCCGAGAATGTTGTTGTCGAGAACACCCCGCAAGCCGACGAGCCGACGTCTCCCAAGCCCTCGTCACCCGCGCCGAAGGACGGCGAACGCCCCTTAAAGGTGCTGGTCGCGGAGGACAACGAGCTGAACGCCGAGATACTGATAGACATACTCACCGAGTCGGGGTATGAGGTAGTCCACGGCGAAAACGGCGAGCGCGTGCTGGAGATATTCGCAAACTCCGCCGAATACGAGTTCGATATAATTCTCATGGATATGCAAATGCCGGTAATGGACGGCTGCGAAGCGGCACGCGCGATACGCAAGCTGAAGAGGGCGGACGCGGGGTCGATCTACATATACGCCTGCACCGCGAACACCTTCAAGGAGGATCGCGATAAAGCGCTCGGCAGCGGCATGAACGACTTCCTCACCAAGCCTATCGACGTAACGGTTTTAGAAGAAAAGCTGAGCAAGATCAAGAAATAAAAGAACACGGTATCACTTTTGATGATACCGTGTTTTTTTGAGAACATTTTTCGAGCAACGTAAAGACCGCCGAGAAGCCCTCAGCTGCTAGGAAACCGTGCCTCGGCTAGCCTTCTGGCTGCCGAGGTGCGGTTGACAACGCAGATGAGGGTTTATCGGCGGTCTGATAATTAAGCGTCAACGTCCCCCGTGTATAATCCCTTTACGGAGATAGTAAGGAATCTAAAGTCATTCATCAGATCCAGCTCCTCTCCCGGGAACTTACCCATGATCCGAACCGTAGGTCGCAGCACGTTCTGATTGTGCGCGATAACGACCCCGTGCCGCCCGTCGGAGAGCTGCACCATCGTTCCTTTCGGATACGGATTGAACGCGCGTAAAAACGCCTGTGTAACCCCCAGATCGAAATGCGTGCCGCAGCTTCCGAGAATATACTCCTCCGTCTCGGCAACCGACCACGGCACTCTGTACGGGCGGTTTGAGGTCAGCGCGTCAAACACGTCGCACACCGCCAGCACCCTCGCGATGATCGGGATATTCTCCCCCTCAAGCCCCTTCGGATAACCCGATCCGTCGAATTTTTCCTGGTGGAACAACACCCCCGCCAGAACGTTCGGGCTGTAATTCCCGCCGTTTTTGAGAATGTTGTAACCGATCATCGGGTGACGTTTTATCTCCTCAAATTCCTCATCGGTGAGCTTGCCGGGCTTAATGATGATATCGTGATCGATGTTGGATTTTCCGATATCGTGAAGCAGCCCCGCGACAACCACTTCCTTTGTCTCGTCGGGCGACATGGAAAGCTCCCCGCAAACGCTCGCTGAAAGCATCGAAACTCTCAGACAGTGCTTGTATGTATAATCGTCATAGTTCTGAAGTGCGATCATCTGATTTCCGAGAAACGAAGAATCGCTCGCGATGTCGTTGATAATATCGTCCGCAATGCCGTCTACTTTTTTGACCGCCGCCTGCGAAAGCTCCTTGATCTCCTCGTTGCAATCGAAGATCTCGTCGAGGTCCTTAAGCGCTCTGCCGATGCGCTGGTTGCGCTCCTCGTTCAGATCCTGCGCTCTCATCGTCTGGGTAGGACTGAGGTATACGTTGCCCTTAGCGCCCTCCTCGATACCGCCGCCGACGATCTGAACGGTCTTGATGCCCTTTTCCTGAAGCATCTCGATCATACCCGACGACAAAAACGTTCCCTTTTTGAGGATCGTCTGATAATCGTGCGCGGTGGTAGAATCGACGTTTGCGGCAAGCTGCATACCCTCGCGAAGCTTGTCAACCGATACAATCAACATAACTTTTCCCTCCGTCTCAGGAGTCCGGCAAAGCGCCGAACGATCAGTTTAATGGCGAAGCGTAAACTCCTCTCGCCACATAATCCGAAAGCGTTTTCCTCGCCTTTTCGACGTCGCTCTCGTATGTAAGACCGAACCATTTTCCCTCTGTCGGAATATCCCGCACCTTAAAGCCGCGCGATACTATCTCTTTGCCCACCGCGTCCGCGATGGTAAGCTCCGACTTCAGCTCATCGGGCTGGAGGTTATTGAGGAAATCCGCGAGCCTCCGCTCCAGGATATTCATAAAATCCGCGCCAAAGCCCCACATACTCATAGAAGTAACGGAATCCTCGTCAAGGATCCTGTCATAACCGTCATATTTACCGCGGATAACGCCGTCCGCGCCGCGCAGTATCTGCTTAGTCTCCTCCACCGACGCAAGGAATCCCCCGCTGTCGGTCTTGCAGATACCGCGGTTTACCGACCCGTATTCCGAAAGGGTATTTTTTAGGAGGAAATCGACCGAGCACGCGTCGGCGGTGAAATTCTTTAAAAACTCGGATAATTTCACAAACGCGTCGAGACTGTAAAAGTCGTCGGAATTTATCACGGCAAACGGACCGTCCAGCAGCTCCCCGCAGCAGTAGAGCGCCTGCGCCGTCCCCCACGGCTTGGTGCGCGAGGGGAAATCGCGAACGCGGCAAGGCAGCCGCTCCGGCGACTGGAAAACGTATTCCGTCTTGACCAGCCTTTCCACGCGGGAACCGATAGTGCTCTTAAACAGCTCCTCGATATCCTCGCGGATGATGAAAACCACTCTGTCAAACCCCGCGCGAACCGCGTCATGCACCGAATAGTCGATAAGCAGCTCGCCCGAAGGACCCAGCGGCTCCAGCTGCTTCAGCCTGCCGCCGAAGCGCGAGCCCATACCTGCCGCGAGAACCGTCAAAGTCATGTTGTACATAAAGCTCCTCCGAAATTATTGTAATGAAAATTTGCACTTCTGATTATTTTTTTGGGAATATTTATGATTTTAAACCGTTTATAGACTCCAGGATCTTAGCCATCTTTTCCTGCGCCTTAGCCAGCTTCGCGCGCTCGTTTTCGATCTGCTGCGCGGGAGCCTTTGAAAGGAACCCTTGGTTATTGAGCTTACCCGAAAGGAAGTCGATATCCTTCTGAGCGGCAGCGCGTTCCTTTTCGAGACGCGCAAGCTCCTTTTCCTTGTCGACAAGCTCGCCCATCGGCATAAACACGCGCGCCGAATCGGTAACGACAGTAACCATACCCTCGGTATCCGCGGCGGTTTTTGTTACGGAGAATTCTCCCGCGCCCGCCAGCTTCTCGAAGAACGCCCTCGCACTTTGGAACAGCTCCGCAAATTCCGTTTCCACGATCATAGTTACCCTCTTTGACGGCGGAACGTTC
Source organism: Oscillospiraceae bacterium (assembly GCA_022508965.1). GTDB lineage: Bacteria > Bacillota > Clostridia > Oscillospirales > Ruminococcaceae > CAG-115. The sequence continues at coordinate 1,301 of JAFLUD010000081.1, read as the reverse complement.
ATCTCGTTGCGCTGAACGCGTATCGCGCGTATTGCGCCCACAACTCGCGAAAACTCCTCCTGTTCTTTCGGGAAATGCAAGCCCTCGTCATACTCGCACCACTTCGCCATCATTACGCTCTCACACTCAACGCCCGGCATCGACTGCCAGATCTCCTCGGTGATATACGGCATAAACGGGTGCAGCAGCTTGAGGATCCCTCTGATGATGAATACGAGAACCTTTTGAGCGGACAGCGCATCGACTCCGCCAACGCTTTGTCCGGCGGCGTCCGTGCCGCCGTTTTGGCGTTGGCTTCGCGACATCATGTCGCGTCCTCCCTCTGCGATACGCGGCTTAGTAAGCTCGATATACCAGTCGCAGAAAATATCCCAGATAAAGTCGTACAGATTCTGCACCGCAACGCCCAACTCATACGCCTCAAGGTTCGCGGTAACGTTCTTCACAAGCTCGTTGTAAAGCGACAATACCCACTTGTCCTCGATATTTAAATTTTCGGGGAGTTGTGTGCCGTCGAAATCCTCCGGCAGATTCATCAAGATATAGCGCGAAGCGTTCCACAGCTTGTTCGCGAAGTTACGGGAATTCGTGACCTTAGTCTCCGACCAGCGCATATCGTTTCCGGGAGCGTTTCCCGTAACCAGCGTCAGCCTCAGCGCGTCCGCGCCGTACTTGTCGATAATTTCGAGCGGGTCAACGCCGTTTCCGAGCGACTTCGACATCTTCCGCCCCAGCTCGTCGCGCACCAGCCCGTGGATAAGCACGTCCTTAAACGGCTTCTCGCCCGTGTGCTCCAGTCCCGAGAATATCATTCTCGACACCCAGAAGGTGATGATATCATAGCCGGTAACCAGCGTCTGCGTCGGGTAGAAATACTCATAATCGGGAGTTTTTTCCGGCCAGCCCAAGGTAGAGAACGGCCACAGAGCCGAGCTGAACCAAGTGTCCAGAGTATCCTCGTCCTGAACCATCGCCCCCCCGCACTTCGGGCACTTTTCGATGCCGTCGAGAGTTATCTCTGTGTGGGAACATTCCTTGTTCTGACAGTAAAACGCGGGTATCCTATGCCCCCACCAGATCTGGCGCGAAATGCACCAGTCGCGTATGTTCTCCATCCAGAACAGATAGCTGTTTTCAAATCTCTTGGGAACAAACCTCAGCTCTCCTCTTTTAACAACGTCGATAGCGGGCTTCGCGAGGTCCTTCATCTTAACGAACCATTGCAGCGAAGCGGTAGGCTCCACGGTCGTGCCGCAGCGCTGACAGGTGCCGACGTTGTGCTTGTGCGGCTCGACCTTGAC
>JAFLUD010000080.1 GCA_022508965.1 Oscillospiraceae bacterium | reverse complement strand
AAAAAGCCCCCACATCAGATGCTCGCAGAGTAGTTAGGCGCCTCTTTGGTTATGTAGATATCGTGCGGGTGGGATTCCTTAAGTCCCGCGCCGGTGATCTTGACGAATTCCGCGCGCTGCTGAAGCTCGGGGATAGTGGGGCAGCCGCAGTAGCCCATACCGCTTCTGATACCGCCGACCAGCTGGAACACGGTATCCGCAACGGAGCCCTTGTAGGGAACGCGCCCCTCAACTCCCTCGGGAACCAGCTTCTTATCCTTCTCCTGGAAATATCTGTCGGCAGAGCCGGACTTCATAGCGGCGAGGGAACCCATGCCGCGGTAAACCTTAAAGCTCCTGCCCTGATAGATCTCGACCTCACCGGGAGCCTCCTCACAGCCCGCCAGCAGCGAGCCGAGCATAACGACGTTCGCGCCTGCCGCGAGCGCCTTTACGATATCGCCCGAGTACTTGATACCGCCGTCCGCGATAACGGGAACGCCGTACTTTGCCGCCGCACAAGCGCAGTCATACACAGCCGTGATCTGCGGAACGCCGATACCCGCAACAACGCGCGTAGTGCATATAGACCCGGGGCCGATACCCACCTTGACTGCGTCCGCGCCGGCTTTGATAAGATCCTCCGCGGCAGCGGCAGTCGCCACGTTGCCCGCGATGATAGGAGTATCCGGGAACGCGTTCTTCACCTTTTCAAGCGTAGTCATGATGTTTTTGGAATGTCCGTGCGCCGAGTCGAGAACAAGAACGTCCGCCTGCGCCTTGATAAGCGCGCCCGCTCTTTCGAGAACGTCGGGAGTAATTCCGATAGCCGCGCCGCAAAGCAGCCGCCCGCCCGCGTCGCGCGCGGTGTTGGGATACTGCACGGATTTCTCTATATCCTTAATGGTAATAAGCCCCTTTAAGTAACCGTTCTCATCCACCAGCGGCAGCTTTTCGATCTTGTGTTTTCTGAGAATATCCTGCGCCTGATCGAGATTAGTGCCAACGGGCGCGGTGATGAGGTTTTCTTTTGTCATAACCTCCTTGATCGGCTGCCCGGGATCGGAGATAAACCTCAGATCGCGGTTGGTAAAGATTCCCACCAGCTTTCCGTTTTCTACAATGGGAACACCGCTGATCTTATATTTCCCCATCAGCCCGTCCGCTTCCGAAACGGTGTCGTCGGGCGAGAGGAAAAACGGGTTTACGATAACGCCGTTCTCCGAACGCTTTACCTTATCCACCTCATCGACCTGAAGCTCAATAGGCATATTCTTGTGAATTATACCGATACCTCCCTCGCGCGCGATAGCGATAGCCATACGCGATTCCGTAACGGTATCCATAGCCGCGGTCATGATAGGCGCGTTCAGCTGGATATTTTTGGTGAGATTAGTTTTGATATCGACCATATTCGGCGTAACGTCGCTCTTCGCGGGGATAAGCAGCACGTCGTCGAAGGTCAGCCCCTCCTTAATGAATTTCTCGTTAAAATTGCAGTTCAGCATCTCCTTGTCCTCCTTTTTTTAATATATTATTTGTATTATACAACAATTTTGATTTTTTTGCAAGCAAAAGAAAAAAGAAAAATAGACAAATATCTTTCTTTTTTTTCGCCGAGTTTGGAACATTTTAACGCACTTGACAAAAAAACCGCAAAAAATCGTATTTGCTTCTTGACTTAAGGTGACTTTTATTATAAAATATATATGTATGGTGTTTTTCAGACTGCCGATAACCCCCCGTCTACTGCGTCAGCCACACCTCGGCAGCCACAAAGGCTGGCCGAGGTATGCCTTCCTTGTATCCGGAGGGTTCTCGACAGTCTGAGAGTAGATTTTTGTAAAGCAGATTATTGTAAAAATATTGTAAAAAGGAATGATCAAAATAGAATATTTAACCGCCGCATCCGTTCTCGCGTTTGATCTTAGTGATCTTGGGAATGAAGTCCGCCGCTGTGCCGAAGCGGGCGTAGATTGGATACATTTCGACGTAATGGACGGACGCTTTGTCGAGCAGATAACCTACGGCGCGCCGGTGCTCAAGTGGGTGAGGAAAGCAACACAGCTCCCGATAGACGCGCACCTCATGGTCGAGGATCCGACAAAGCAGATAGAATTTTTCGCGCAGGCAGGCGCGGACATAATAGACATTCACATCGAGAGCGAATGTGACACAGCCGCCTGCTTAAAGAGAATAAGAGAATTGGGAAAACGCTCAGCCCTCGCAATAAAGCCGAACACCCCCGTCGAGGAGGCATTTCGGTATCTTCCGCTGTGCGATATGCTGCTGGTAATGACAGTCGAGCCGGGCTACGGCGGGCAGGGCTTTATGGCGGATATGCTGCCCAAGGTGACCGCGGCGCGCGAATACGCCGATAAAAACGGCTTGAAAAAATTGGATATACAGGTAGACGGCGGGATAAATACCGAAACCGCCGCCTCCGCAAAAAAAGCGGGAGCCAACGTGCTTGTGGCGGGCACGGGGCTGATAAAAGCGCCCGATATGCGGGCGGCAAATTCCGCGTTGAAAGGAACTCTCTAAATGATCACATTTACCGCGCGAAAACCGCGCCGTGCTTATCTCGAGCGATTGATAGTGCTCATAGCGCTGATGCTGCTGGCGACCCGTTTGCAGGGAGCGCGAGCGGCAGTGGTAAGCATACTCAGCGTCGGGCTATGTATGATAACGGACGCCGTCTGCTGCAAGCTCCGCAAGATTCCGTATGATATCAAGGCGCCCGAGGTGCCGTTCTGGGGACTTGCTGCGGCTGCGATGATGCCCGCGTCCATACCGTTCGGACTTATATTGTTGTCCTCGGTGATCTGCATAGTAGTGGGAAAACACCTCTTCGGCGCCTCGGACAACATCGTGTTCTGCCCGCCCGTGATATCGGCGGCGTTTCTGACGATCTGCTATCCCGCCGAGATGCTTTATTTCCCGAAATACGGAGAACATTACCCCATCTTCGGAGACTTTGACGGCTTGCTTTCCCGTTCGCTGGAGTATTCTCTGAAGCTGGGAGTTACCCCCACCAACACCCTGTGGGACACCCTCATGGGACTTGTCCCCGTGCCGATAGGCTCGTCGTATATACTTGTAATAATTGTCTGCGGGATATGCCTTATGGTAATGCGCAGCAGCAGCGCGTGCGCGTCGGTATCCTGCCTTGCGGTAACGGCGCTGCTGGCGTTCTGTTTCCCGAGAGCCAACGTCTACGGGATCCAGTCGGTATTCTACGAATTAAGCTCCGGCTATCTTATGTTCGGAACGATGTTTTTAGCCGCCGAGCCTTACAGAATGCCCGAAAAGACGATGGGCAAGGTGATATACGGAGCGTTTTTGGGGTACACTACAATGATGTTCCGATTCTTCGGGCAAACCGAGGGCAGCTTCTTGTTCGCATTGCTGATAACCGCCGCGCTTTTAAGCGCCTTTGACAGAGTAGTGGAGAACCTTTCTTATTGGAAGAAAACCTATGTCAATTCCTTTGAAAAGAGCAAGACCCAAGTTCAAAAAGGCGATATAAAGCTCACCGACACGCAGGAGATAGTGCTCCCCGAAAAATACCGCTACAACACTCCTCCCATAGACGGAGAGATAAAGAAGCACCGCCGCCGCAGCAAGGAGGATCGCAATGAAAAGAAGTAAATTCTCCGTAAAGCCCGACGGACTTTTCCGCCAGAACATAGTGCTGATGAGCGGACTGCTCACCGCCCCCGTCATAGCCGCCTGCACCACGGCTGAGAACGCATTGGTGCTGGTGCTTAGCTTTTTCATGATATCCTATACGGGAATATTGATCTGCCGCTTCATACCGAGGAAGATAGCGTATTCCATAAGAATATTGCTCTACGCGATAGTCGCGGGAGCGATGTTCATACCCACAAAGCTCGTGCTGGATATGCTGTTTCCGCAGATGGAGCAGGGCGTTTTGCTGTATGTGGAATTGCTGGTAGTAAATTCTCTGCTGCTCGCGAAAACCGAGACGCGCTTTTATCTTAAACCCTACGGCGAGATGGCGGTAGACGCGCTGCTGTATGTTGTGGGATACGCGCTGGCGGCGTTCACAGTCGGATTTATCCGCGAGATGCTCGCGTTCGGAACGCTGTTCGGACATCGCCTGTTCGATCCTGTAGTCCCCTCCGCCAAATCCCCGTTCTTCGGATTTATAATGGTGGGAATATTAGCTGCGCTTTGCCGTGCGATAGTCGGCAAAAACACCGCGCCCAAGACCGCGCGTTTCCTCGACCCCAACGAGGAGGAATAACGAGAACACCCGAAAGGAGGGCAGCACGCCGAAATGGGAGAAATATTCGCGAGAATGATAACCTTTGCGATGGTGTCGATATTTACGGAAAACGCGATATTTGACCGTGCGTTCGGAGCGAACGTCGCGATATACGCGTCGCGAAAGGACGAGCACGTCATAGGCTTCACGGTGGGAATAACCGCGATGACGACGCTCGCAAGCATAGCCTCATATTTTCTGGACAGGCTGGTATTGCCGCTTGAGTACGGCGAGCTGTTTATGCCGCTTATATATCTTGGAATAATCGGAGTATTGTATATCGGCGGATTGCTTTTGCTCTGGAAATTCTTCCACAGCACCTTCAAGAAGATAAAGAACTTCGTACACCTCGCCATCTTCAATTGCGCGGTAATAGGCGCGCTGTTTTTAAACGCGAGCTTCGGAAGCGATCTTGCGGGCTACATCGGCTACGGCTTCGGCACGGGAATAGGCTTTTTCCTAGCCAGCTTCTTTTTGAATATCGCGCACGAGCGTCTCGATTCCGAGAAGATCCCCAAGGTATTCCGAGGCTACCCGATAATGCTGATCTATATAGGAATAGTATCACTCGCGTTTAACGTTCTCGTAGGCTACACCGCAAAATTCTAAGAAGGAGTCGAAAATGAAATACAAAAAAACCAACATCAAAATAAAACGCAGAAAAATCAATCTCTACAATAAAAAGAAAAGCAAGTCCCGTCAGGCGCTCTCGTGGATAATAACGATAGTTGCCGCGTGCGTATTGGGAGTAGTCGGTTACGGAATAGGAAAGCCGATAGTGAATTATTTCCAGAACAGAGAACAATACACCTCCGACAGCGGCGATTCGTGGAACTCCTCCGACTCCGACAGTTCAGGCGAATCAACTTCAAGCGACGATACCTCGGGAACGTCCGAGCCGGTTGAAAGCGAGCCGTCCACGCCCTTAAGCACCGATCCGAGGATGTACGTTCTCCCCGAGAACGCCGCCGCGAATTCCGCGTCGCTCAGCAGCGCTCTCGCCGCCGCCAAAGACTCCGGCTGCGGAATAATTGTGGTAACTCTCAAAGACGAAAACGGTAATCTGTATTATAAAAGCGGAATCGAAAGCGTAAAGGATTCCGAGCTTATACAGGGCGCTTTAACAGCGTCTCAGATATGTGATCAGATAACCAAAGCGGGTCTCACTCCCGCCGCGAAGATAAGCACCCTCATGGACAGCACCGCCCCGAAAATAACCGGCGGCGGCTACATGATAGTAAGCGGCGGCGCGTGGCTGGACGACTACCCCGATAAAGGCGGAAAGCGCTGGCTGTCGCCCTTCGATCAGAAGACGCTCGACTATATCGGAGGAATAACCGAAGAGCTGTCGTCGGCGGGCTTCAGGCACATTATATGCACCAACACGATGTACCCCGCCTTCCACGGGATCGACATCAAAGAATACCTCTCCGATCTCCCGCTTTCCGATAAGGATAAGCGCGTAGAAGCATTGTGGAACGTCGTAGATACTGCGAAAAAAGGCGCCGAAAAGAACAACGCGCAGCTGTGGCTGGAGCTTGACGGCACGAGCTTTGTAAAGGAGAAAAAATCCGGCACCGCCTCCGAGCTTGCCGCGAACACCGAGAAGCTCAAGACGGTGGGAATAATCGCCGATTATTCGCCCAGCGGCAAGGTAGACGACGCGTACAACAACGCCAAGGATTTCGCCGCGAAAGCCAAGACCTCTTCAAACGGCGCAAAGCTCGCCGTGCTGATCAAAGGCGGACTTTCGGGATCTGCGCTGTCCGATACCGAGAGGGCATTCAAGGAAGCCGACCTCGAGATCTTTTCGGGGAAATAACACAGCAAAAAACCGTTTGATGAACGGGTAAAATAAAATGATATAATAACGGAGGAAAATTATGAACTTGTATTTATTATTGGCAGAATCCGCAGCAGCCGCCGAAGCCGCGGACGCGGAGCTTCAGGGCGGCGGCTGGATGAGCTTGGTTACGCTGATAGTGCCGCTGGCGCTGATGATACTGATATTCTATTTTCTGATCATCAGACCCGAGAAAAAGCGCGCCAAAGAGACCGAGTCCATGCTCAACAATCTCCAGGTAGCCGACGAGGTAGTCACAAGCGGCGGCATTATCGGACGCGTTTTAAGCGTGCAGAAGGATACGGTGCTTATCGAGACAGGCTCCGACCGCACGAAGATACGCGTTGTAAAATCCGCGATAGCGAAGAACAACACCGAGCATGAAAACAGCGTTCCCACCGCGGAAGCCAAAAAGGCAAAAGGCAAGACCGAGATCAAATAAATGGAGAGCGATCTCAGAGTGATCAAAACGCGCCGAGGAATACAAAGCGCGCTCATTTCGCTGCTCAGCGAAAAGCAGCTATCCCGCGTCACCGTGTCGGAGATCTGCGTCCGCGCGCAGATAAACCGAAAGACCTTCTATCGGCATTACAGAACGATAGGCGACGTGATCTCCGAGCTGGAAGCCGAGATCTTGGACGAATTCTCCGACGCGCTACAAAAGGGAAAAAGCATCCTCGACGTAGGCGCGGTGATACGCGATATCAGCGCGCTCATCGGACAGCGCCGCGGCTATTTCAAGAGCCTTATGAAGCACAACCCCGACCTTTTCACCAAGGGAAAGATAAAAGCGATAATGTGCCGCATGGTCTCCGTTTCGCTGAAGAACGTCGGCGCGCTGGAGGACGAAGCAACCGTCCGGGCGGCGGCGGAGTTCTCTGTCTCGGGAGTGCTCGCGCTGTACGCGTCGTGGTTTGACGGCGGCTGCACCGAAGACTTGGACTTTCTGACCGATGTCGCGGTAAAGATGATAACAAACGGTCTTACATCGTTTGTCTCGGAGGAAAAGCTCTCCGAAATGCGCCTTAAATAAATAACAGGAATAGGAATAGCAATATGAAAGAATCGAAAAAAGACGGGATATTTTCACTCAGAAGCATGGTGTTTACTGCGGTATTCGCGGCGCTGATCTGCGTTGCCGCACCGTTTTCGGTGCCGGTAGGGGCGGTGCCGATAACGCTCGCGACCTTCGCGATATATCTGACGGGCGCCCTGCTCGGCGGCAAACGCGGAGTGCTTGCGGTGCTCGTGTACATAATGATAGGCGCGGTAGGACTTCCCGTGTTCAGCAACTTTCAGGCAGGCTTCGCTGTGCTTTTCGGACCGACCGGCGGCTACATAATCGGCTACATTCCGCTGGTATTGCTGTCGGGACTTTTCTCCGACAAGCGCCGTTGGCTCATTCCCGTCGGAATGGTTTTGGGAACTGTCGCGCTCTACACCTTCGGGACCGCGTGGTTTATGGTATTCACAAAAGCGAATCTCATAACCGCGCTTGCGAAATGCGTACTGCCGTTTCTTATCGGCGACAGCATCAAGATCGCGCTTACGACGCTGATATCCGTTCCTTTAAAGTCTAGGCTGAATAATATTCTTGGGAATAACCGCCCCGAATAACCGTTTTGCCGAAAAAACGTCGTTGCTGTCGATTGCGGTTATGAAAGCCCCGGCGGTTTGGGAATATTGTTCAAAATTGCCAAAAAAGCCGCAATATTTTTGTGACAAATAATTGTTGCAAAAGTGCGGAAAAAATGTTATAATCTAATTACAACAAATACGCAAGATAGTATTGTAGCTTTTGGCTTACATACTTCTTAATATATTTTCCCCAAT
>JAFLUD010000008.1 GCA_022508965.1 Oscillospiraceae bacterium | reverse complement strand
AAGCGCGGCAAGGACGCCGCGCAACAGAGCCGTTCGCACCGTAGGCGGTCTTTGTGCGGTATTGCCTATCACACGTTTAATATAATTCCCTCGTAGATCGAAGAAGCGATCACGAGCGCGAGCAGTCCCAAAAAGCACAGCGTAAGGTTCTTTCGCGGTGAGCTGTCGAGATACACGGTGCCTCCGCGCAGCAATCTGAAAAGCGTCTGAGAAAAGCTCGCCGAGACAGCCGCGCCGAATACGGCGGCAGCAAGGCTTATGATCGCCGACGGCAGCAGTATCCACTTCCCCGAGGCGGCGAGCCTCAGCCCCAAGCCCATTCCGTAGAACATCGGAGCCGACCACACCAGAAGATCCCCCAGCGCGAAGAATCCCAGCAGATATTCCGCCAGAAGAAACGCCGCGCCGATAAGCGCGCGCTGGAGGAATATTCTGCCGAATTCTCCGTCAAGCGTGCCGGAGATCGCTCTCAGCGCTTCGAAGTCGGCGTTTTTTGAGAACGCCAGAACCGCGCCGCCTGCCGCTCCGACAACCGCCGATATTGCCATTAAAATCACAAAGCCGTTTCTTCTGATCTCCGGAGAACGGACGTGCGAATAGCGCGGATATTCGGCAGCCGCTTCCTCCTCGGGCGGGTCTGTGAGCTCGGTGACGCCCGCGGTCTCTTCGGGCTGCTGTTCTTCAAAAAAATCGGCGGGAAGCGCGCCGCGGTTGTGTGTTTTTACTGCGATATCCATTTTGATCTCCTATTTTAAACTCCTGATGCTTTGGCTTGTACGTTTTGCGTTTTATATATGTATATTCACGAAATCTAAAAAAATGCCACCCGGCAAATCTGTTTTTGAGGTGTTAATATGAAATACGACGTTGTAATCATCGGCGCGGGACCCGCGGGCATCTTCACCGCTATCGAAATGCTCCGCCGCGGTTCCAGGAAGAAAATACTGATCGTCGAAAAAGGCTCGGCTGTTGAAAACCGCCGCTGCCCAAAATCCGAGACCCGCGAGTGTGTGAACTGCAAGCCCTATTGCCATATCACTGCGGGCTTTTCGGGAGCGGGCGCGTTCTCTGACGGAAAGCTGTCGCTGTCGAGCGAGGTCGGCGGAACCCTCCCCGAGCTTATCGGAGAGCAAAAAGCGCAGGAGACTATCGACTATACCGACAAGATCTATCTTGAATTCGGCGCGGACACCCATGTCGAGGGAGTAAGCGACCCCGACAAGATACGCGAGATCCGCAAAAAAGCGATAAACGCGAACCTTAAGCTGGTTGACTGCCCCATTCGCCACCTGGGAACGGAAATGGCTCAGCAGCTTTATCTGAGAATAGAAAAGCACCTCCAGGAAAAAGGCGTGGATATCCTCTTTAACACCGTCTGCCGCGATATCATCATCGAAAACGGAGAATGCAAGGGCGTTATCTGCAATAACCCGCATGACACCGACGAGCAGCGTTTCTTCGCGGACAACATCGTCATTGCCACGGGAAGAAAGGGCGCCGACTGGCTGGAAAAGATATGCGTTTCGCACGACGTCGAGCACCGTTCGGGAACGGTGGATATAGGCGTTCGCGTGGAGGTTCGCAGCGAGGTAATGGAGGAGGTAAACGAGGTGCTGTATGAGTCAAAGCTCATCGGCTATCCCGCGCCGTTCAAGAATAAAGTCCGCACCTTCTGTCAGAACCCCGGAGGCTTTGTCGCACAGGAAAACTATGACGGCGGTCTGGCTGTCGTCAACGGACATTCCTTTAAAAACCTGAAATCCGATAACACCAACCTCGCTATTCTCTGCTCGCATAATTTCAGCGTTCCGTTCAATCAGCCGATAGAGTACGCGCGCCGCGTCGGCGAGCTTGCGAATATGCTCGGCAACGGGCATATTCTCGTTCAACGCTACGGCGATATCTTAGACGGAAAACGCACCTGGGAAAAGGAGCTGTCGTTCTCAAACGTAAAGCCCACGCTTCCCGACGCGGTCGCGGGCGATATCACAGCGGCTGTTCCCTACCGCACGATGACCAACATCATAAACTTCATAAAGGCGGTGGACGACGTAGTTCCGGGCTTTGCCAGCCGCGAGACGCTGCTGTATTCGCCGGAGCTTAAATTCTACTCCAACCGCGTTAAAATGGACGAACATTTCAACACCAATATCAAGGGACTTCACTGTCTCGGGGATTCCAGCGGCTGGACGCGCGGACTTATGATGGCTTCCGTAATGGGAGTATTGATGGGCAGAGAATTATCCCCCGAGTATTCAGGAGAATAAAAAATGCGAATGCGACGTAAAAAGAACCTCGACGAGCGGATTGCCGCCTGCCGCGAGGTCATGCTTTATATGCAGTGCCAGAACGAGCACGCTTCCGACCCGCTTTCGGAGGAGTTTTTCGTAAGCTCCGAGAAGGTTTTCGGAAATAACAACCCGCTGTTCCTCGAAATAGGCTGCGGCAAAGGCGGCTTCGCGATAGAATTCGCGCGGCAAAACCCCGAAATAAACCTTATCGCGATAGAAAAAACGCCGAACGTTCTTGTTACGGGAATGGAGGCGCAAATGGAGCTTCGGCTCCCCAACCTGCGCTTTTGCATGGGTCAGGCGGAGTATCTTCTGCATATGTTCCATGAGAATACTATCGACAGGATATTCCTGAATTTCAGCTGTCCGTTCCCCAAAAAGCAATACGCAAACCACCGCTTAACGCACGAGCGGTTTCTCAAAATATACCGCGAGGTCCTCAAAAACGGCGCGGAGATCCACCAGAAAACCGACAATATGCATTTCTTCGAGTTCTCGATCGAACAGTTTTCGGCGTGCGGATTCCCTATGAAAAACCTGTCGCTCGATCTACATAACAGCGGCTTTGAGGGGAATATTATGACCGAGTATGAAAAACGCTTCACCGACCTCGGTCAGCCGATCTTCAGGCTTGAGGCTGTTAATGTCAAGGAGGATCTATGAAGAAGATCACCGGCAAATTCCCCAGTACAAGCGGACTTTGCGATATTCGGTTTTATTTCTACATCCCCGAAAACCCAAAGGCGCTGGTGATGATGTCGCACGGAATGTGCGAATATGTCGAGCGCTATGAGCCTTTCGCGGAGTTTTTGTGCAAGAACGACATCGTGTTCTGCGGAGCCGATCATCTCGGGCACGGAAATTCCATAACCGACGAGGATATGCTGGGATTTTTCGGAACGGAACGCGGGTATATCAATATGGTGCGCGATCTGCACAGAATGAAGACCGTGGCGAAAAGCAAGTTCCCCGATATCCCGCACTTTCTTATAGGTCACAGCATGGGGAGCTTTCTATCGAGAATATACATCTCAAAATACAGCGGCACCGACGCATGGGACGGCGTTATTTTAGCGGGAACGGCAGGCGGAATAACAGGCTCCGCGCCGCTTCGCAGAGCTTTGGATATTGTCGCGAGAAACCACGGCGATCTTTACCGCCACCAAACGGGAACGGACATGGCTTACGGCATATTCAACCTGCGGACGGCGAATTACCGCACCCAGTTTGACTGGCTGTCGCGGGACGACAAAGACGTCGATAATTTCCTCGCGGACCCCAAGTGCAACTTCACGTTTACCGTCGCGGGGCTTAGGGATATGCTGAACGCGCTTTTGTGCTGCAACAGCAGGGCTGTCATCGAAAATACGCCCACGGATATTCCCCTGCTGTTTTTAAGCGGAGGAATGGACCCCGTCGGCGAATACGGAAGCGGCGTTCGCAGCGCGGTGATAAAGTATCTCGACCACGGCTGCGACGTAAATCTCAGGATCTACCGAGAGGCGCGCCACGAGCTGCTTTTCGAGCTGAACCGCGACGAGATAATGAGCGATATACTGGAATTCTTAATAAAACGAATATAAAAACCGCCCGCAAAAAGTCTTGCGAGCGGTTTGTTTTTTTACTTGGATTTACGGATCTTCGTTGCCTTGATCACCTTTTGCCGTGAGAACTCCTCGCGCTCCTTTTCCTCCAGCGCGCCGGAAATAAACCGTACCCGCGACTGGAATTTCGGGATCATGATGTTCTTCAGAGCGTTCGCGCGCTTTTGGGTCTTCTTTATCGCGACCGCCAGGCGGTAAATGCAGTTTTCTACCTCCGCCAGCCTCACGGTAAGCTCCTTTACCTTGTTAAAGCAGATATACGCGTTGTCGAACGCGATGTTGGTAAGGCTCATCGGATAAACCGGCTCGGTTATCGGCGGGATCTCGGCGGAAACCGACGGCAGCTCCACGCCCATAACGCTCCTTACCGACAGCTTAAGCGAGTTGTCCACGGGAATGGTTCGCGAGATCGCGCTTACAAGTCCGAGAGTGGTATTGGCTTGCTCGAGCGCCTGATAAGCCTCGGCGTAGGTGATCTCGATGCTGGTGCGAAGCCCCTTTGCCTCCTCCACCAGAGACACCATTTCCCGCACGAGAATGTTGCGTTTTCTGTCCATCAGCTCATAGCCCATATTCGCCTGAGCGAGCTGACGCTTTGCCTTTATTAAATTTCCTTTTGTGGGGAAAATCTGTTCAGCCAAAACCTCACCGCCTTTTTTTCGGTAAATTTTGCCGATAACTGCGTCAAAAAACCTTGAAATATCCGTATATTCCTGCGGCTTTTTTTCCTGTTCTCGACAAAATTCCCTCGAAAATTTATTTGTAAAAAAGTATTACGCGAATCTCTCCGCTCTTTCGGGATCGTATTTCTCCTCCAACAGCTTCTCGTCTATTCTGTCAAGCTCGCTCTTGGGAAGCACGCACAGCAGATCCCAGCCCAGATCAAGCGTCTCGTCGATGGAACGGTTTTCGTCGAAGCCCTGCTTGAGAAAATTCTCCTCAAACAGCACGCCGAAGCGCATATAAGCGCGGTCGTTCTCCGAAAGCTCCTCCTCGCCGATTACCGACGCCAGCGAACGCGCGTCCTGAACTCTCGCATACGCCGCGAACAACTGATTGGATACCGCCGCGTGATCCGCCCTCGTGTAGCCCTCGCCGATGCCGTCCTTCATCAGACGCGACAGCGACAGCAATACCGAAAGTCCGGGGTAAATTCCCTTCTGGTCAAGCTCTCTGTCAAAAACTATCTGCCCCTCGGTGATATACGCCGTAAGGTCGGGGATAGGGTGCGTGATATCGTCGTTGGGCATTGTGAGAATGGGGATCTGCGTTACCGAACCCGTGCTGCCCTCGACAACTCCCGCGCGCTCGTAAAGCGAAGCGAGGTTGGAGTACAGATAACCCGGATAGCCTTTGCGCCCGGGAATCTCGCCCTTTGAGGACGAAAACTCGCGCAGCGCCTCCGCATAGGAGGTCATATCCGTCATGATAACGAGAATGTGCATATTCTTCTCATACGCGAGATATTCCGCAGCCGTAAGCGCGCAAAGCGGAGTGAGCAATCGCTCGATGATCGGGTCGCTGGAAAGATTTAAGAACATACATACGCGCTCGATAGCGCCCGTTTCCACAAACGAACGGCGGAAGTAGTCCGCGACGTCGTTCTGAACGCCCATTGCCGCGAAAACGATAGCGAAGTCCCCGCTGTTCTCGCCCGAGAGCTTTGCCTGCTTTACTATCTGCACAGCCAATTTGTTGTGGGAAAGTCCCGAGCCGGAGAAGATCGGCAGCTTCTGACCTCTTATCAGCGTCATCAGCGCGTCGATAGAGGAAATTCCCGTGTGGATATAGTTACGCGGATACTGCCTTGCCACAGGGTTCAGCGACTGTCCGTTTACGTCGCCCATTTTCTCGGGGAACACCGCGCCCAAGCCGTCTATGGGCTTGCCCGCGCCGTTGAACACGCGCCCGAGCATTTCCTCGGCAAGCGGGATCTCAAGCGGTCTTCCCGAAAAAATCGTTCTGGTGTTTTTCAGAGAAATGCCGTTGGTTCCTTCAAAAACCTGCAAAATGACCCTGTCGCCGTCAAGCTCCACCACGCGTCCGATGCGCGTCGTGCCGTTGTCGAGACGGATCTCGGCGATCTCGTCGTAAGCCGCGCCCGAAACTCCTTCGAGAGCTACCAGAGGGCCGTTTATGTCTTTAAGACCTATATACTGCAAACTCATAAATGCCCTCCTTACGCGGTCAAGCCGTCGATCTGCGAGTCTATCTCAGCCAGGAAGTTATCAAACTCGTGCAGCTCGTCGTTGGGAATATCGTATTTCAGCTTTACCGCTCTGTCGAACAGTCCCGTGCCCAGGATATCCGACAGCGTAACTCCCAGCCTCAGCGCCGCCAGCGACTTCTCATAAAGCTGCGAGATTACCTTCATCATAAGCCTCTGCTTTTCCAGAGGAACATAGGTGTCGTCCTTGTGATAGGCGTTCTGCTGCAAAAATCCCACGCGAACCACTCGCGCGGTCTCGATGGCGAGCTTCTGATCGTCCGGGAGAACGTCCGCGCCGATGAGCTTTACTATCTCCATCAGCTTATTTTCCTCTTGGAGAATATTTGCGATCTCCTGTCTCAGCGCCATAAAATCGGGAGCCACATTTTCGTTGTAATAGTCCGCCAGATCCTCAATATATTCGGAATAGCTGCTGTTCCAGTCGATAGCGGGATAGTGACGCGCGTAAGCCAGCGACTTATCCAGCGCCCAGAAGCAGCGCACAAAACGCTTTGTGTTCTGCGTTACCGGCTCGGAGAAATCCGACCCTTGAGGCGACACCGCTCCGATGATGGTAACAGAGCCCTCGGTGCCGTTTAAGTTCTCGGCGTAGCCCGCACGCTCGTAGAATTCTGACAGACGGCTCGGCAGATATGCCGGGAAGCCCTCTTCCGCGGGCATTTCCTCAAGACGTCCCGATATCTCGCGCAGAGCCTCCGCCCAGCGCGACGTGGAATCCGCCATAATAGCTATATGATAACCCATATCGCGGTAGTATTCCGCAAGCGTTATTCCCGTGTAAATGCTCGCCTCGCGCGCTGCCACGGGCATATTCGAGGTGTTCGCGATAAGCACAGTTCTGTCGGTCAGCGGTCGGTTGGATTTGGGGTCGATAAGCTCGGAAAATTCCTCCAGAACCTGCGTCATCTCGTTTCCGCGCTCGCCGCAGCCGATATACACGATGATATCCGCGTCGCACCACTTCGCAAGCTGGTGCTGGGTCATGGTCTTGCCCGTGCCGAAGCCGCCCGGGATAGCCGCTGCGCCGCCCTTGGCAATGGGGATTATCGTGTCGATAATGCGCTGTCCCGTGATAAGCGGACGGTTTATCGGAAGTCGCTTAGCAATGGGGCGGCTGCGCTTTATCGGCCACTTTTGAACCATTGTAAGGGGAATTTCCGTGCCGTCGTCGGTCTTGAGCCTGATTATCGTATCGTTGACCGTATACTGCCCGTTCTCGGCAGCGAATACCACCTCTCCCGAAAGGTTCGGGGGAACCATACACTTATGCGTGATAAGCGCGGTCTCGGGGCAGGTGCAGTAGATCTGTCCGCCGGTGAGCCTGTCGCCCGTCTTTACGGTAACGGTAACGTCGTACTTCTTCTCAGTGTCCAGCGAGAACAGATTGTTTCCCTCCGCGACAAACGCGCCGTTGAGCTTAGTCATATCGCGCAGCGGACGTTCTATTCCGTCGAAGATGTTGGAGATTATCCCGGGACCGAGATTCGCGCATACGGGAGCGCCCGTGGGAATGATCGGCTCGCCGACCTTAAGTCCGCCGGTGTTCTCGTATACCTGAATAGTCGTAAACTCGTCGGTAACTCCGATGACCTCGCCGATGAGCTTTTTCTCGCCGACATAAACCATCTCCAGCATAGAGAAGTCGCGCGTTTTCTCCGCCTTAACAACGGGTCCGTTTATAGAATAAATCGTGTTATTCACAAATAGCTTCTTCCTTTCATAGGGAGTTAGGGCAACACCGCACAAAGATTGCGAGTGTATTGCCCTAGAGCCTTAGCTCCGCGTGGTTTGAAAACGCGCTTTTTTCGTTCTCGAGAGCCTTGTCGAGCGTATAATCGGCAAACAAGCCCTTTTCCTCGTCAATCGCGCAGATCCCGCCGAGCTTAATGGAATTGTCCGCGCGAATCTCTTTTTTCGTAAGCGTCCGAAGCTTTTCCATATCCCTCGGACACGCCAGAAATACGCAGCTATCTCCAAGCTCGTTTTCGGCTTTTTTAATGCAGCTCTTCAGGTGATCGTCATACTTCGCCGAATCCGCGAATTTTTGCAGCTCGCCCTCGATCTCCCCGAAAAATCCCTCGATAAGCTCTTTTCTGTGGATACGCACAGCTCTTTCGATCTCAAAATCGCAGCGCGAGAATTCTTTTTTGAATTTCGCCTCGGCAGAGCTTTGCTCCGCTCTTATCCGAGAAAGCTCCTCTCTCACGGCAAGCTCCGCGCGAGCCTTTCCCGCGGCGCTTTTCTTTTCGCGGATATTTTTGGAAGCCTCGGCTATCTCGTCGGTCGCCTGCTTTTCGATAGCCGCTCTGAACATTTTCAGCTTAGAGGCGTTTACAGCCCTTAAATCCATAGCAATTCCCTCATTCCTTAATAAGCCTTACAGCTTGATACCGATAGCCTCCTCGACATAGCGGCTGATAGCGCCCATGCCGCCGCCCGAGCCGTCGCGGTTGGGTATCTCAACGATCAGCGGGCGCATACGGTTGAGCTTGATATCGTAGACCTTTTCGCGGCATAGCTCTGCGAGCCTTTCGGTGATCAAAACCACCGCGATCTCCTCGTTTTGAGAAATTCTCTCAAGCGTCGGCGCAGCCTCTTTCTCATCGACGATAAGCTGCCCCTCGATGCCCGCTATTCTCATTCCGAGCAAAACGTCTACCTTGTCACAAATAACATAAAACTTCATGGGAACATTAACCGAACAGGATCAGAATGGAGATAAGCAGTCCGTAGATCGCGACGCCCTCGCCGAGCGCTACGAAGATAAGCGCCTTGGAGAAGGACTTGTCGTTCTCGGAAACCGCCCCGATAGCCGCGGGAGCCGCTCCGCCTACCGCGATACCCGTGCCGATGGTGCCAAGACCGGTAGAAAGCGCCGCGCCGATATAGCGCAGACCCTCCGCGAGTCCGCCGGAAGCCGCTTCAGCCGCTTCGGCAGTCTCTGCGAACGCCCCTGTAAGAGGCAGCATTGTCATGACCGCCATTACCCCGAAAAACGAAACAACGTTTGCGATAACCGCGCGCTTTCTGTTTACGGGCTTTTTATCGTGGATCCTCTTGAGGCTCACGAAAAGCGGGAGCATAATTGCCGCGACAACCGCCAGCGGCATAATGAAAATAAGTGCGTAATTCATAATTTTGTCCTCCAAAAGTATTAGTCAGAGCTTGTTCAACCAACGCTCAAAGTTTAGTTTTCTGAATTGAGGTCTACCCCGGTCGGAGTAAAGCTCTTTCCGTTTCCGTCGTAGAAACGGCTGAATATCTCGTAAAATTCCAGACGCAGCGCCTGAATTCCCACCAGCAGACCCTCTATTCCCATAACCAGAATATTTCCGATAATATAGGTGATGACCGTCTTTACCGTAACGGGCGCCGACGGATCGGTCGTTCCCGCAAGCTGGGAAACTACAAGCATAAAGCCCGCGTGCGAGAGAACGAAGCCTCCCACTCTGAGGTAGGACATCGTGTTGGAAAGGAAGCTGATCGCCGATTCGAAAAGCTCGATAAAGTTCTCGATGATGAAATTTCCGACGCTGTGTTTTTCTTCGGAACGCTTCCCCGAAATGAGATTCGACAGCGGTTCTTTAAAGAAGATCAGCACAACCGGAAGCACTATCAGGCAGATGACGTAAGGCGCCGAGAATAACGGGATACCGTACATCAGCTGTCCCGCGGCGCCCGCCACCAGCGCAACGTAGAACACGATCCCCGCCGCGCCGTTTACCGCAAACAGACCCTCGCCGATCCTTCCGTTTCGGAAATTCAGAACCATATTGAATATCATCGAAATAAGTATCAATATAACGCCGATCATCAGCGAGAACAACAACACCGCGGTCGCCGCCTGGAAAATGCTCTCGGGGTGCTCGGAAACGCCCAGATTCCCGAACATCTTACAAACGCCCTTCCAGATATTTTCGCGGTGATAAATGGGCTTTATTATCGTTTCTATTCCGAATACCGAGCCGTAAATACAGCCGCCCGCCATTGAGAATATCCCAAGTCTTGCCATGATGGGAGCAAGCCCGTTTTTCGTGAGCCTTGTAAGCAGCAGCCCCAGCAGGAACACCAGAAATCCCTGACCCACGTCTCCGAACATCACTCCGAAGAGTATCATATAAGTGAACGCGACGTACGGCGTGGGGTCAAACGCCCCGTAGGTCGGAAGCCCGTACATCTTCACAAACATCTCAAACGGCCGTGTGATGAAATTGTTTTTGAGCTTTATGGGAACCTCCGCGGGAGCATTCTTTTTGTCGATGGGGACTTCAACGCATTTTATATTCTCGGAGATCGCTCCGAGCGCCGTTTCCAGCTTCTTGCACTCCCTTGTCGGGCAATATCCCGAAAAAGAGAACCGATCGTCGGAAATGATCGCCTTCTTGCGAAGCTCAAAGCAGTCTGACTTGTATTTCAGCTTGCACATGACCGCCCTGAAATCGCTGCTTAGATCGTTGGTAAGGTACGCAAGCTCCTGCTCGATATGCTCTTTTTCCTTTTCCTCCTTGGCGACCTGCTCTGCAAGCCGCTTTTCGGCGGTCTCGGGGTCCTCCTGGAGATAATCGGGAAGCCTCGTTCTCTCAAAGCCCAGCGATATCATTACCTCGTCCGCAAATCCGGAAAGATTTGTGGGAGTAAGATAGATACCGTAGATGAAATCGGGTCTTCTCTCAAATGGAATAAACGCAAAGCATTTTTCGGCGTAATATTCGAGCTTTCGTTCGTTTTCCGCCGGAAGCCTGCCTATACGCAGCTTGACGTACTTCATCGCGAACAGATCGCGGAAGGAAACGTCCATTCCCACCATGTGCTCAAGATAAGACTCGGTGCTCTTATGCTCTTCAAGCCTGCGCTTTACCTCGTCGTACTTTTCGTTAAGCTCCTCATAGCGGCGGCTTATATCCTCGAAATAATGCTCAAAATCGTCGGTCGATTCATAAGGCAGGTATTTAAAATCGCAGTATTCCGCTTCGATCTTAAGGTCAGCCGCCATATCGCGTATCTTCGCGTAGATCCCCGAATACGGATTCTGCTCGCCCGGATTGCTCAAAGCGGCTCCGCCCGAGGAGATCTGAAACTGTCCGCTCTCGCAGCACGCGATAAGCGCGGCGTCAAGCTGCCCGATGGGACCCTCCGCCGACAGCATCGACATTTTTTCAATGCCCATTTCCGCACCACCCTTCTAGGTTACCAGCATATCGAGGATAGCCGCGCCCTCAAGCCCGTAGCGTATTCCCTCGATAATGGTTATAATATTTTTAAGCTCTATCTCCAGACACTCGGTCAGCGCGAAATACACCACCGACGAGCTTCGCGACAGCCTGAGCGTTTTCTTCAGAAAATCGAGACTGATACGCTCGGTCAAAAGCTCAACGTCCTTCGGCGGCTCGCTGTCCAGCCGATAGCCGAGCTTCGACAGCTCTGCGGCGATCTTTCCCGCGTCGCCGTAGCCCGCCAGCCGCTCGATTACCTCCTCCGAAAGCCTGTACTTAAAGTGGATCAGCTTTTCGGGAAGCTCTTCGGAATCCGTTTTGAATATGCGCGAATACCGATACAGCGTAACCACGTTCTCCATATCAATGCTTCTGAGAATAAGCCGCCTTAATTCCTTTTGCTCGGAGCCCTTATACTCGCTGTCGACGGCTTTGAGCATTCTCATATAATACTGAGTATACAGCCGCCGTTCGCACTCGCCGATATCCAGCTTTCCCGTTTCAACGGCGGACACCAGCAGCTCTCCTATCGCCTTGGAATAAACAGAGCCCCTGAGCATTTCGGAAGCCTCTACCAGATTTCGCGATCTTCCCAGAGCCATAAGGTCTATCTGCGCAAAATCCGTCAAAAACATCGGAAGCGCCGCGATATACGCGTCCGACGCGCCGCCCGCAACGCTCTGGATCGCCAGCAGTATCTGCTCGATCTCAAGCCGCATTACGATATATTTAAAAAATCCTTTGCTTTCGGTGAAATCAAATTTTCTGAAGCTCTCAAAAATATCGAAAACCGCGCGCCGCAGCAAGCCCTCGAGCTGACCTCGGTAGATAGTCTGCGGATTCGCGGAAGCGAGAGCCTTCTCATAGCGCGGAAGCCGCTTTAGCTCGGCGCAGACGTCGGCTACGGATTCCTTTGAGGAAAGCCGCGCATAGTCCTCGGCAGTAAGCGAACGCCCGAAAACCGCTCTCGCCTTAGCGATAACGGAATTGGAAGAAAACGACATATCAAACCCCCGTTATACGGTCTAAAATTTCGGACTTCCACTGCTCGCGCTTGGAGTTGAAGACCTCGTCAAGCTCGGCGCAGCGTTCCTCGCGGATCTTCTCCGCCTCCTTCAGCTTACGGTCAAGCTTTTGCTGCTGTTCTTCGCACGCGGCCTGCATTTTTTTGCGCTCCTCGGAGATCATCTCCCCGCTTTCCTTAGCCGCCTGCTCGCCGGATTCCTCCGACAGCTTGCGCTCCTTTTCAACAGCCGCGGCAACCCGCGAAGCCGCCGCCTTGTCCATAGTAATTATCCGCTTGAGAATATCCATGATTTCACCGCCTGATATACATATTTAAATAATAAAAACATACATATTTATAATAAAACAAATCCACCCCTTTCGTCAACAGTGATATTTCACAAATTTTCTCCATTCTATTGGTTATTTATTACAAAAAATATGAGGAATTGGAAAGAACCGAGATATTCTCCGCTTTGAAAAAAACAAAGAGAGATTTTGTGCAAAACGCCGATTTTGATTGTCGTATCTTGACGGCATTTTTAGAAAATGATACAATATAATTAGCATTGGGAAACTATAGGCAATACCGAAAGGAGTTTATTATGCCCGAGAGTTTGAGCTTTTTGGAATCTAAGGGATTTTTGATCCCAATAATTATTGTTTGCGTAATTATTGTTATTATGTTCGCGGCGGGATACCGCAAGGCTCCGCCCGACAAGGCGTTCATCATCAGCGGACTTCGCAGAAAAGCGAAGGTCGTTATCGGAAAAGCGGCGATCAAGCTGCCGTTCTTCGAGCGCTGCGATACGCTGGAGCTGGCGCTGATGTCGGTTGACGTAAAGACCGCGCAGCCCGTTCCCACCGGCGACTACATCAACATCAACGTTGACGCGGTGGTAAACGTAAAGATCTCTCCCGATCCCGACACGATCGCCCGTGCGCAGCAGAACTTCCTCAACCGCAACGGAACCTACATCACGCAGGTTGCCCGTGAGGTATTGGAAGGTAATATGCGTGAGATAGTTGGTCAGATGCGGCTGGAGGAAATGGTTTCCAACCGTCAGGCATTCGCGGATAAGGTAAAGCAGAACGCCGATCCTGATCTCCGCGCAATGGGACTTGAGATCGTTTCGTTCAACGTCCAGAATTTCGTTGACGACAACGGGATCATCAACGACATGGGTATCGACAACACCATGCAGATAAAGAAAAAGGCAGCCATCTCCAAAGCGGAGGCCGAGCGCGACATTAAGATCGCGCAAGCCGAGGCAAACCGCAAGGCAAACGACGCGAGAGTCGATTCCGAGACGGCTATCGCGGAGCGTCAGAACGAGCTTGCCATCAAGCAGGCAGAGCTGAAGCGCGCCGCCGATATCAAGCAGGCGGAAGCTGATGCGGCTTACCGAATTCAAGAGGAAGAACAGCGTAAGACGATCGAAATTACGACCGCAAACGCAAACCTCGCAAAGCAGGAAAAAGAAGTCGAGATCAAGGCTAAGGAAGCCGAGATCAAAGAGCGCGCCCTCGAAGCCGAGGTAAAGAAGACCGCCGAGGCTCAGAAGTACGCGGCTCAGCAGAACGCCGACGCCCGTCTGTATACCACGCAGAGAAGCGCGGAGGCTAAGAAGTATGAGGATATCCAGAACTCCGAGGCGGAGCTGCAGATCAAGAAAAACGAAGCAGCCGCTATTCTCGTAACAGCCGAGAACGAAGCCGCCGCAGAAAAGGCACGCGCGGAAGCTGCACGCTTCAAGGCGGAGCAGGAGGCAGAGGGTATCAGAGCGCGCGGTCTTGCGGAAGCGGAAGCCGTTCGCGCAAAGGCGCTTGCAGAGGCGGAAGGTCTCGACAAGAAGGCAGAGGCAATGAAGAAGATGGAAGAGGCAGCGGTTCTCCAGATGTACTTCGAGCAGATGCCCGCTGTTGCGGAGGCTATCGCAAGTCCGCTCCAGAACATCGACAAGATCACCATGTACGGCGACGGCAACACCTCAAAGCTGGTAAAGGACATCACCGAAGCCACCACCCAAGCCTCCTCGGGACTTCTCGAGGGTCTGGGTATCGACCTTAAGGAAATGGTGAATTCCTTCGTACAGGGCAGAGCGATCGCCACGGGTATCAACTCCGATTCGGGACTTGTGACCGATAAGAACACCACCCCGCCCGCTCCCAATACACCGCCTACTTCCAACAAACCCACACAGTTCAACTAAATAAAAACAGATCCCATAGAGAAAGCTCTATGGGATCTTAATTTATACGGGGTTGAATCCAAAGACTGCCGAGAAACCCTTTAGTTGCCCTTGGATTCCGAAAGCACTATATCAATTTTTACATTGCGCTTGCGTCCGAGAGAATCGTTTCTCACAACCGTAACAGTAACCGTGTCGCCGGGGCTTTTCTTGGTGAATACCTCCATAATATCGCTGTCGAACACCGACGTTCCGTCGATCTCGATAATGGTATCGCCTACCACCAGACCGCTTCTGGCTACCGGCATATCATCGTTTATGCTGCTTACCTGCCAGCCTGCCGTCATTCCTCTGTACGAGGCGATCGACTCGGTGATATTGAGGTAGGTGATACCCATTACCGCGCGTCCCGAAACATAGCCCTTCGTGATAAGATCGTTTATGACCGTCTTAGCCTCGTTTATCGTGATAGCGAAGCCGAGACTTTCGGCATAGCCGGAAACATATTTCAGGTTCACAACTCCCACGACCTCGCCGTAGGCGTTGAACAGTCCGCCGCCGGAGTTTCCGCTGTTGATAGCGGCGTCGGTCTGTATAGACGAAAGCCCGCGCGAGCTGTCGGAGATCTGGCGGTTAAGTCCGGAAACCACTCCCTTTGAAACGGAAGTCTCAAGTCCCAGAGGATTGCCGATAGCGATAACGTCGTCGCCCAGACGCAGCTTGTCGGAGTCTCCGAGAACTGCCGCGGGCAGGTTGTTCGCTTCTATTTTGAGAACCGCGAGATCGGTCTCGCTGTCGGTGCCGAGGAGCTTGGCGTCGTGTGTTTTCGATTCCGACAAGCCGGTTACTCTGTCGGTGGAATTTACCTTTACTGTGTACGAATCGCAGCCGTCAACAACATGGTCGTTGGTAACGATATAGCCGTCCTTGGAGATAATAATGCCGCTTGCGGTGCCGTAAAGCGATTTGCCTCCGCGGTAGTTTTTGAATACCTCGATGTAGACTATGCTGTCCTGAACAGCGCTTACCAGATCGCGGGTGTATTTATAGCTGCCGTCGGAATTGTACTCGACGTTTTCGCTTGCGATATGCTGAACACCCACGTTTACTCCGCTTTGAAGATCGCTGAGCGTGGGAACCGAGCCTTTGTCCTTGTCGCCCGATTCAACCCGGGAATCCTCGTCGCCGTAGCCTGTATTGCTGTCAGAGATCGTATTTTTGATCCCGAGCGATCTTCCCGCAAAATACGCGCTGCCAAAGCCTGCGCCGCCGCCCGCTATGACCACTGCCAGTATCAGAGCCGCGACCTTAACGCCCGCGAAGCTCTTACGCTGCTTTTGGGGCTTTTTCTGCGGCTCGGACAAAGAGACCGTCTGCTCCTCGGAAGCGCTTATGTTCTCAAACTCATTATATTCGTTCATGAATAACCCTCCCAAAACGTATGTGATGCAGAATTTTTATTTCTATGATTAAATTATACACCCTAATTGTGTTCGGCTTGTGAAGTTATGTTGAATAACAAATTAAAAAATCGCGGAAATTTTTGGAGAATCCTTTGCATAAATTTCACAAAACGACGAAAAATCAGAAATCCTTGAACGCCTTATCGGTGGCTAATGCAAGCGCGCATTCGAGGCGCTTGCGCTGAAGCTCGCAGGAGAATTTGTGCGGCAGACGGCAGTCGCCCTCGTAGATGAAGCTGTTGGCGTTGCAGCCGCCCGAGCAGTAGAATTTAGCCCAGCAGTCGCGGCAGCCGTCCTTGGAATAGAGATGCGTCTCGGAGAAGTAGGTTTTGATAGCTTCATTGAACGTCCCATCATTAAGATTGCCCATTTTCCACCTGTCTATTCCCACAAATTGGTGGCAGGGGTAGATGTCGCCGTGCGGATCGACGGCTACATAGTCGTTTCCGCAGCCGCAGCCGCGAAGCCGCTTTATCGCGCACGGACCCTCGTTTAAGTCGATCATAAAATGGAAGAAATTGAACTTATTTTCGGTGCGGTTTGCGATGACCCCGCAAAGGCGGTCGTATTCCTCGAAAATTCTCGGATAATCCGCCTCGGTGAGCGCGTAAGGCTCCTTTTCGTCGGTAACCACAGGCTCTGCGGAAAGATGCTTGAAGCCGAGTTCTCTCAAATGAAGAACGTCCTCGGTGAAGTCGAGATTATATTTTGTGAACGTCGCGCGGACATAATAGTCCTTTACGCCGCGGTTTTCGACCAGGCTTTGGAATTTGGGAACGATAACGTCGTAAACGCTTTTATCGTTTAAGGTCTTGCGGATCCTGTCGGTGACCTCGCGCCTGCCGTCAAGCGACAGCACGACATTGCTCATCTCGCGGTTTATGTAGCCGATCTTCTCGTCGTCCAGCAAAACGCCGTTGGTGGTGATGGTAAAGCGGAAGTTCTTCCCGTGTTCCTTTTCTATAGAACGCGCGTAGTTCACCGTCTCCACAACGGTATCCCACGCCATAAGCGGCTCGCCGCCGAAGAAATCCAGCTCTAAATTCTCGCGGTCG
The DNA here is from genome assembly GCA_022508965.1 of Oscillospiraceae bacterium. Classification (GTDB taxonomy): domain Bacteria; phylum Bacillota; class Clostridia; order Oscillospirales; family Ruminococcaceae; genus CAG-115. The sequence goes on along the minus strand of JAFLUD010000008.1, from coordinate 24,386 downwards.
CCCGAATTCTCAATAAGAAAATCAATAGCCTTTTTGCCAACCTCGGGCGGCATGATAACGCGCTCTCCGCCGAAATCTCCCGTCTGCGCGAAGCAGTATTCGCAGCGCAGATTGCAGTCGTGGGCAACGTTTAAGCACATCGACTTCACGGGGCTTTTTACCGCCGAATGAGAATACTGCAAGAACGTATCCTCGGAAAAGAGCATTCCGTGTTCATAAAGCTGCAAAAGCTCATAATAGGTCTCGCGAACGCTCATCTCGGGGTATTGCGAGAGCTTCTGGGGAAGCTCCGCGGGCATAGCCTTCGGAATGGGCGCTTCCACAAAATCCAGCATATCAAACGCGCAGTCGTCCAGAACGTGAACGGCGTTGCTGTTTGCGTCGAGAACTATATTATATCCCAGCTTCTTAAATTTATGGATCATAAAAACCTCTGAAAATCAAAATAATAGGGCGAGAAACCCCGCCCGAATGTTTTCCGAAAGCACTTGGCAATAATATTGCCTTACTTTACGGACTCACACTTCTGGTTAGCGACCGTGCAGGAAGTCTTGCAAGCCGACTGGCAGGAGGACTGGCACTTGCCGCAGCCGCCCTTCACAGCGGAATCCTTAAGATCAGCCTTATTTACGGTAACAATGTGCTTCAACGAGAACACCCCCTTTAGAAGTATTTATAAAGTTACTAGTATATTATAGCATATTTAAAATCATTTTGCAATACTTTTTTGAGAAAAAGAGGTTAGAAGTAAGAAAGGCAAGAACCTCCAAGCGGAAATTCTTGCCTCTTAATTTCTTGCTTACGGATCACAGCTCCTCGTCGTCATCGTCCTCGTCGGTCTCCTCGTCGAAAACGTCGCTTGCGAAGGGCGAACGCTCCTCGGGGATAGCCGCGCCCTCGGAGACTGCGTCAACGGCTCTCTTGGCAAGCGAAGGCTCGCCCTCTACTTCCATATCCTCGTCGAAGTCGAAATCCCAATCGTCGTCGATATCGTCGCTGTCCCAGTCGTCGTAGTAGTTATCCTCGTTTTCTCTTTCGAGCTTTTTCTTGGTGATATAAGTCGCCGCGGCAATACCGCCCGCAACCGCCAATGCTCCAACCAGCATAATTCCCAAAGCCTTCATAGCCTTTCCTCCTTAAAAATAAGAGATTTGAAATAAATTCACAAATCTATTATACTCCTTTTTCAAAACAATTGCAAGTGCCGCGCAAAATTTTGGTGATTTTAACCAAACCTTCTACATATTTCCTGTCATATTCATCAAAACGGAAATCGCGGCGATCGGCGCGGTCTCGCAGCGCAGAATACGCGTTCCGAGGGACGCCGCCGCAAGCCCGAGGCTTTGAAGCTCCTCGGCCTCGTAAGGCTCGAAGCCGCCCTCGCTTCCGATGATGATATCGACGTTTTTCTTGAACTCGCCTACCGCCTCCGACAGCGGCACCTTGCAGCATTCATAAAACAGTATTCCCGTATTTTCGGGAGAAATAAGCGTTTTCAGTCCGGAAAAATCCACCGCCCCGCCTACTGTTGGAATAACACCGCGCCCGCATTGCTTTGCCGCTTCAAGAGCTATCTTCCGAAACCTCGGCAGCTTTTTTGAGAGCGCCTTTTCATCGGGTCGCGAAACGCACCGCTTTGAGAAAAACGGGATTATTTCAGACGCGCCGCATTCCACCGCCTTTTGGATTATGAATTCCATTTTATCGCCCTTTGGGAACGCCTGAAACAGCCGAAGGTGAATGGACGGCTCGGCTGTATTCTCCGATTTTTCGAGGATCTCAAACACGCAGGAATCGTTTGCGGATTCCCGAAGCCTTGCGAGATAGTCGGTTTTTTTGCCGTCACAGATAACCGCGATGTCTCCCGCCCTCATTCTGAGAACGCGCGAGATATGCGCCGCATCCTCGCCGCTTACCACGGCAAGCTCCTCAGATATGTTATCGGTAAAAAAGCGCGGATAACGCCAGCGCTCCATTTTAAGCTCTATACTCATTCCATCACCTTAATTCAATCCATACTCGCCTATGCCGCCGAACAGCTTCGCGACGTTTTCTCTAAGCCCCTTGTGCTCTTCTTTTGAGAGCGCGGGGTCGGTTTTGAGGATCTCCCCTGCAAGCCGCTCGACCTCGCCGAGAATTCCCGCGTCGTCCGCAAAATCCGCGACCTTCATAGGCAGCGCGCCCGACTGTTCCCGACCGAAGAAATTTCCCGGACCGCGAAGCTGCAGATCAATATCCGCGATCTTATAGCCGTCGGTGGTATCGGTCATCGCCTTTGCGCGGGCTTTTGTGTACTCCGACTTGCTGTCGGACATGAGGATACAAAAGCTCTGCTCCGCTCCGCGCCCGACGCGTCCGCGAAGCTGATGCAGCTGCGACAGCCCGAACTGCTCGGCGTTCTCGATAAGCATTACCGCGGCGTTCGGAACGTCTATCCCCACCTCGATGACCGTTGTGGAAATGAGCAGCTTGAGCTTATTCTCGCGAAACTCGCTCATCACCGCGTCTTTGTCCGCCTGCTTCATTTTGCCGTACAGCAAGCCGGTCGGGATCCCCTTGAATTCCCCCTCGGTCAGCTTTTTGTAATATTCTATGGCGCTTTTTTTATCCGAGGAATCCTCGTCGTTCTGTTCGACCCTCGGACACACGATAAACGCCTGCCGACCGTCGGCGATGTGCTTTTTTATGAAGTTGTAAACGCGCGTGCGAAAGCTCGAATCCACCGCGTAGGTCTTGACGGGAATACGGCCTTTAGGCATTTCGTTGAGTACCGAAACGTCTAAGTCTCCGTAAACGATAAGCGCCAGCGTTCGTGGAATGGGCGTCGCGCTCATCGCCATTATATGGGGATTTGCGCCCTTTTCCGCGAGCGTGGAGCGCTGCGCTACTCCGAAGCGGTGCTGTTCGTCAACGACGATAAGCCCCAGCCGCTTAATATTCACAGTTTTCTGGATAAGCGCGTGAGTTCCGATAAGAACGTCTATGCTGCCGCTTTCGGCAGCCGCGCGAACGCGCTTTTTCTCAGCGGGAGTCATGCTCCCCGAGAGCAGTCCGACACTTACTCCCAAAGGCTCCAAAAATCCCCGGAACGTCTCGTAATGCTGCCTTGCCAACACCTCGGTGGGCGCCATTACAAGCGTCGTAAAGCCGTTGCAGCGCGTAAAATACGCCGCCGCAGCCGCAACCATCGTCTTTCCCGAGCCGACGTCGCCCTGCACCAGCCTGTTCATGGGATACAGCCGCTTCATATCGGCAATGCAGTCGTTCACCGCGCGGAGTTGGGCGTTAGTCGGCAAAAACGGCAGAGAGCCGTAAAAGCGGTTCATATCCACGTCCGCCATAACCGCCCCCGAAAGCGTCCGCCCGCGGTTCTTCAATGCCGAAAGCCCCAGCTTCAGGGTCAGAAGCTCCTCAAAAACCAAGCGCCTGCGCGCCTCGGAATACTCCCCGCGGTTTTTCGGGAAGTGGATCTTGCGCATAGCCTCGTCCGCGCCCATAAGCGCGCACTTCTCCAGTATTTCTTCGGGGAACGTCTCGGCGCGCTTCACCTGCGACAGCGCGGTCTTCATATTCGCGATAACGGCGTTGTTTGTAAGCCCCGCCGTCAGATGATATTTCGGCAGCAGCCCCTCGCTTGCGGTCTCGACGAACTGCGGCGAGTTTATCTGCAAATTGAGATAGTCCCCGCTTATCTTTCCGTAGAAGATATATTCTTTATTCAATTTGAGAGTGTCGAAGGTGAATTTCGTGTTGAAGAACACCGCGGTGATCTCCCCCGCGCCGTCGGTGAGGATAGCCTTGTAGACCTGAATTCTCGAGGAATACCCCGACGGATACTTCTTCCCCGCCACAATCGCGCGAAAGGCGCAGACCTCTCCGATCTCCGCCTCGCGAATCAACTTGGTATTTGTAAAATCCACATAATCGCGCGGGTAAAGCTCGGTGAGCTGCTCGGCGGTCTCGATGCCGAGTTTTTTATACAGCTCCGCCTTTTTGGGACCCACGCCCTTGAGGTAGGTTATTTCCATAAATGATCCCCAATTCAGACCGGTGACAACGCAGATGAGGGTTTACCGCCGGTCTGTCACTCGACAGATATTATGTAGTAATACACCGGCTGTCCGCCGTTTACCAACACAATATCAATATCGTCGCTGATCTTGTCGCGCAGGACTTCAAACGCTTCGTTTGCGTCCTCGTCGGTAACGTCCGAGCCGTAAAGCACGGTGATGTAACTGGACTGCGAAGAGATAAGCCGCTTGGTGAGCTTTACGAGAGCCTTCGTGAGATTTTTCTCGGTGAAGACTATCTTGCCGTTGTCCATAGCGAGAAGCTCGCCCTGCTTTATCTTGTGACCGTCGTATTCGCTGTCGCGAACCGCGAAGGTTATCTGTCCGCTGCCGACGTTGTCGAGAGCCTCGGTCATAGCGCCGCGGTTGGCGTTAAAGCTCTCATCGGGGTTATAGTTCATCATCGCGGAGATACCTTGGGGAATTGTACGCGTCTGAAGAACGCATACGTTTCTGTCCGCGAGCTTCACCGCCTGCTCCGCCGCCATGATGATGTTCTTGTTGTTGGGGAGAACGAAAACGTTATGCGCGGGGGTCTGCTCGATCGCTTCGAGAATATCCTCCGTCGAGGGATTCATCGTCTGACCTCCGCGAACCACATGATCCACGCCCAGATCCTTGAACAGCGCTTCGATGCCCGCGCCCGCCGCAACGGCAACAAAGCCCGTATCCTTTGTGGGAGCAACGGGTAGCTTCTTGTTCTTCTGCGCCGCCTTATCCGCTTTGATGACGTTGTTGTGCTGCTCTCGCATATTCTCGATCTTCACCTTGGTAAGCTCGCCGAACTTCAGACCCTCCTCGATAGCCTTTCCGGGGTGGTTTGAGTGAACGTGCACCTTGATTATCTCCTCGTCGTCGACTACCACAACGCAGTCGCCGATAGTCTCAAGGAACGCTCTCAGCGCGGCGGAATCTCTCGAACCGCTCTTCTGAACGATAAACTCGGTGCAGTAAGCGAACTTTATCTCCTCGGCAGCCGCCGCCACCGCAGCGGGAGCGGAGGGCTTGGTGTCGTCCTCGGAGGCGATGATTCCGCCGCCCGAAAGAACCGCCAGCATTCCCTCGAGAATAACGATAAATCCCATACCGCCCGCGTCCACAACGCCCGCTTTTTTAAGCGCGGGAAGCAGCTCGGGAGTTTTCTCGAGCGAGACCTTCGCCTGCTCGATGTATTTTTCGAGGAATTCCGCGGCGGAAAGCCCCGTCGAAGCGAGAGACGCGGTGTTTTCATACGCCTCGCGCGACACGGTGAGAACGGTTCCCTCCGTAGGCTTCATAACCGACTTGTAAGCCGCGTCAACGCCGAGCTTCAGCGCCGCCGACAGATCCGCCGCGGAAGCGGTCTCCTTGCCCGCGAGACCCTTTGAAAGTCCCCTGAAGATCAGCGACAGAATAACGCCCGAATTTCCGCGCGCGCCGCGAAGCATAGCCGAAGCCGCCTTTTTCGCGACCTCTCCCGCAAAGGCTCCGTCGGGGGTATTGCCAAGCTCCTCGGCGGCGTTTTTGATGGTCATGGACATATTTGTTCCCGTGTCCCCGTCCGGCACGGGGAACACGTTCAGCTCGTCGACCGCCTGTCTTTGATTGTAGATGTTGTTCGCTCCCGAGATTATAGCGTCGCGCAGGAGCTTTCCCGTCATATTCATTTTTATTAACCCTTTCTCAAATGTGTCGCCACATTTATTTCCTAAAATAAAGAATTCGCGAGCAACTCACCGAGCCGCTTTATTAAAATGCTCAGAGTGCGCCGTACACAAGGAAAGACGCCGAATGCTAACCAAAAGGTTGCCGAGGTGGCTTGACGCCGCGGACGGCGTGCTATGAGCGTTTTAAACTCTTATGGAGTCGACGTAGACGTTGACACTCTCTACTGAGATTCCCGTGCTCTGCTCGACCGTGTATCCCACCTTGTTGATTATGGAACGCACCACCGCGTTCATATTCACTCCGTACATCAGCGAGATGTGAAGGTCGATGATCAGCTTGTTCTTCACAAACCGCACCAGAACGCCTCTCGCGAAGCTGCTTTTCTTTTGATTCGGCAGCGCCGCCGCCAGCGTGTCGCGAAGTCCCGATACGTTCATCGAGATAACTCCGAAGCACTTCGTCACCGTGTTTCCGATAAGCTCGGTGAAATAGTCGGGCGAAATAGATATCTTTCCGACATGATTTTGTAAGGTCACCATAAAAACCCACCTTTCCGAATTGTCCGTATTTTTCGGCAATCGCCGTAATTAATTCTCGATCGTTATTATTCCCACGTCTACCGGCTTGCATACAGCCGTGAAGTATTTGGGGAATTCCCTCGCCGCAGCAGCAGCGGCAGCCTCGTCTTTAAATATCCCGAAAACCGCCGAGCCGCTCCCCGAAAGATTCGCGCCCTCGGCTCCAAGCTCCGACAGCTTTTCGACAATGCCGTCGATGCGGTCGTTTTCGTATATTTCCTTAAAAACGTTGTAGACCCTTTGCGGGAACTCCTCCCCCGCTTTGAGGAACTTAACAAGACCGTTCCGCCTCGGCAGCGGGTTTTCGTCGTAGATCATATACGCGCCGCGCGTGTCGCAGTAAAAATCCGGCATTACCACCAGATACACCCTCTCGGGCAGCGGCTCGATATCGTGGATATCCTCGCCGATCCCCTTGCAGAGCTTAACTCCGCCCGTCATGCAAAACGGAACGTCCGCGCCTGTTTTCTCGGCGATGGAAAGCAGCCGCTCCATGCCGAGCGTATTCTCAAAAAGCGTGTTCAGCCCGATCAGAACCGCCGCGGCGTCCGCGCTTCCTCCGCCCAGACCCGCCGCGTGAGGGATCCGCTTTTCGATGTGGATATCCGCGCGCGGTTCTCTTTCAATAGCCGCAAAAAACGCCTCCGCCGCTTTATAGCAGATGTTTTTGCGGTTTACGGGAATAAGCGGGCTGCTGCAGGTAATGTTGATACCGTCGGAAGAGCTATCGGTGCTTACGGTAATAACGTCGCTCAGATCAATGCTCTGCATGACGGTTTCCAGCGAATGATAGCCGTTCGAGCGTTTTCCGGTGATATCCAGATAAAGATTCAGCTTCGCGTTTGCGATAAGGGATATCTCTTTCACTTTCTGTTCAGCTCCTCAAGGAATTCGCGTATACGGCTCAGCGCCGTGGTAAGATGCTGTACCGAATATGCGTAGGACACTCTGACAAAGCCCTCGCCGCTTTCTCCGAACGCCGAACCCGGCACCACCGCAACCTTTTTGGAATATACCAGCTTCTCGCAGAACTCCGCGCTTGAAAGCCCGGTGGACTTGATGCACGGGAACACATAAAACGCGCCCTCCGGCTCGAAGCAGTCGAGTCCCATGTCGTTAAAGCCCTTTACAAGCAGTCTGCGGCGCATATCGTATTCCTCGACCATATTCGCGACGTCCGCGCCGCACTTTTCCATTGCGACGATAGCGGAATACTGACTTACCGTCGGACTTGACATGATGCAGTATTGGTGGAGCTTCAGCATCTGCTTTATAATCGGCTGCGGACCTACCACATAGCCCAGTCTCCAGCCCGTCATGGCGTATGCCTTGGAGAATCCGCTGATTATCACCGTGCGTTCCCTCATGCCGTCGATCTCGGCGATGGAAACGTGCTTTTCGCCGTTGTAGGTCATCTCGGCGTAGATCTCGTCGGATACCACCACGATGTTGGTGTCTCTGAGTACCTCCGCTATCGCCTCCAGATCGCCGCGTCGCATTACGGCGCCCGTCGGGTTGTTGGGATAGGGAAGGATAAGTATTTTCGTTTTCGGAGTTATCTTTTCCTTGAGAGCCTGTGCCGTCAGGCGGAATTTGTCCTCCATCTTTGTTACAATGGGGACTGCCGTTCCCCCCATCATGGAAACTATCGGAGAATAGCACACAAAGCTCGGCTCGGGAACCAGCACCTCGTCGCCCGGCTCGATCATCGCGCGCACGGCAAGATCAATAGCCTCCGAGCCGCCCACGGTGATGATCACCTCTTTTTCGGGATCGTATTCCGTGCGGATAAAATTCTTAAGGTATCTGCAAACGGTTTTTCTAAGCTCGAAAAGTCCGCTGTTTGCAGTGTATGCGGTCTTTCCCTTTTCGAGAATATTTATAGCTTCTTTTCTTGCCGCCCACGGGGTCTTGAAATCCGGCTCGCCGATAGACAGCGAGATAACTCCGTCCACGGCTTGAGCGATATCGAAGAACTTTCGTATTCCCGACGGCTGGATATCCTGAATTTTCTGCGGAATTAGCTTGTTATAGTCCATCACGGAGAAACCATACTCCTTTCATCGAAGCTGTCCTCGTTGAAAACATGGTTTTTCTCCTTGTATCTGCGAAGAATAAAATGCGTTGTAGTAGACAGCACACCGTCCAGCACAGCCAGACGCTCGGACACGAACAGCGCGACGTTTCTGAGACTTGTTCCCGAGATAGTCACCGACAGATCGTAGGCTCCCGACAGCAAGAACACGCTGTCTACCTCCTCGTAGCCCATTATGGTATGCGCCAGATCGTCGAAGCCTCTGTCCTTTATGGGAGTGATCTTGATCTCGATTATCGCGGTAACGCCGTTTTCGTCCGCCTTTTCCTCGTCGATTATCGCCGAATAGCCCATAATAATGCCCTCGCGCTCAAGACGCGCGATCTCGGCGGCGACGTTCTCCTCGCTGTCGCCCAGCATTACGGCAAGCTCCGCGTTGGAAAGCCGCGCGTTCTGCCTCAACAGATCCAGCAGTTTGTTTGTGCTCATAACAGTTCCTCCAAAATATCCAAATTTAAATCTTTATGAAAACGGGATTCTTCTTTTCAAAAACGCATATCTCGTCAAAGCCGATCTCTCTGATAAGCGCTATGCACTGGGGAATATCAATGGCGATGTCGTCGAGAATGTGCGCGTCCGAGCCTACGGTGATCATTTTTCCGCCAAGCTCTTTATAGCGCTTTATGAACGCCGCCGACGGCATCGGGCAGCCCAGACCCCTTCGATAGCCCGAGGAATTCACCTCGAGGGCGATATCGTTTTTAATGATCGTTTCCAGAATTTTGTCAATTATCGGCTTATGTACGTCGAAGGTCGCCTGCGAACGCTCGGTTTTTTCGGTAACCAGCCCCGTGGGGGTGTCGATGTTCACAAATCTCATAAGGAATGTAATATGCCCGAGCGTGCAGAACTTTCCCCACTCGCAAAGCGCCAGCATTTCCTCGAAATACTCCTTGATAACGCGCTTGCGGTCGAACTCGGTATCGGGGATCTTGCTCATGTGCTCATAATTCTCGGTTCTGTGAACAGAGCCGATTATGAAATCGAAATCGTTCTCGGCGATTATCTTCTCGGCTCTGGGCAGATCGTACAGCGGCTGCCCAAGCTCGGTGGCGAAATATATCTTCATCTTGTCGCCGTAACCCGCCAGCACCTTTTCGTATGCGGGGCGGACTCCCGCGATAACGGCGGGATAATCGCGCTCGTAGTCGTAAAACTCGTCGATCTCGATATGATCGGTTATCGCGAAATGCGAAACCCCAAGCCCCAGAGCGCGCTTTGCCATATCCATGGGGTCGCCGCTTCCGTCAAACGAGAGCTTGGAATGACTGTGAACATCTATCAACACTTCCATTTTTTACATCCTTCTCTTTCTGAACTTTTTTAAAAATACACATAAAACAAACCAAACATTACCCTACTTTTATTATTTTATCACAAAATTTTAAATTTGTCTAGGAATAGATTTACTTTTTTAAAATTTTTTAGTATAATAGAGAAGAAGATATAAAAAAACAACATTTGCGGGCAATATTTTTATACATTTTGACCGCAGAACAGGAGGAATTATGAGAGCAGTGGTTGCGGTTATAGGAAAGGACACCGTCGGAATACTCGCGAAGGTGAGCGGTATCTGCGCGGAATACAAAGCGAACGTCATGGACGTTACCCAGACGATAATGCAGGATCTGTTCGCGATGACGATGCTTATTGAAATTACCAATCTGAGCATTGATTATATTGATTTTGCCGATAAGCTCAAAAAAGCTGGCACCGAGATGAATCTTCAGGTGCACGTTATGCACGAGGACATCTTCAACTCCATGCACAAGATCTGAGCTTGTTCTATCAAAATACGAAATTAAGGAGATACATCAATGGGAATGTTGAACACAGGCGACATACTCGAGACAATAAAGATGATACAGGAGGAGAACCTCGATATCCGAACGATAACGATGGGAATTTCTCTGATAGACTGCATTGACAGCGACATAGACCGCGCCTGCGAAAAGGTTTACGAGAAAATGATGCGGCGCGCTGAAAATCTCGTAAAAACAGGCGAGGACATCGAAAAGCAGTACGGTATCCCGATAATCAACAAGCGCATTTCCGTAACGCCCATATCAATCGTTTCGGCGGCGACCAAGCAGTCCCCCGTGAAGTTCGCGAGAACGCTCCAGCGCGTAGCCGAAGGCACGGGAGTAAACTACATCGGCGGATATTCCGCGCTGGTCCACAAGGGCTTTTCGGCGGGCGATAAGGAGCTTATCGAATCCATACCCGAAGCCCTCGCGGAGACGACAAACGTGTGTTCTTCGGTGAATATCGGTTCCACAAAAGCCGGAATAAACATGGACGCGGTAGCGATGATGGGTCGGATAATCCGCGAAGCCTCCGAGAAGACCGCCGACAACCACTGCTTCGGCGCGGCGAAGATAGTCGTGTTCTGCAACGCCCCCGAGGACAACCCGTTCATGGCGGGAGCGTTCCACGGCGTGGGCGAATACGACACCGAGATAAACGTCGGCGTTTCGGGACCGGGAGTTGTACGCGCGGCGCTGGCGAAGCACCCCGACGCGAATATCAGCGAGATCGCGGACGTTATCAAGAAAACCGCGTTCAAAATAACGAGAATGGGACAGCTGGTCGGGACTGAAGCTTCAAAGCGCCTGGGAGTTCCGTTCGGGATAGTCGATCTGTCGCTGGCTCCCACACCCGCCGTGGGCGACTCGGTAGCGCATATTCTCGAGGAAATAGGTCTTGAAAGCTGCGGCGCTCACGGAACGACCGCCTGCCTCGCGATGTTAAACGACGCGGTGAAAAAGGGCGGCGTAATGGCTTCCTCGCACGTCGGCGGACTTTCGGGAGCGTTTATTCCCGTTTCCGAGGACGCGGGAATGATCGACGCGGCGAACCGCGGCGCGCTGTCGCTCGAAAAGCTGGAAGCGATGACGGCTGTCTGCTCGGTGGGACTGGATATGATAGTTATTCCGGGAGACACCCCCGCCGACACCATCTCCGCGATAATCGCCGACGAAGCGGCGATCGGAATGGTAAACAGCAAGACCACCGCCGTGCGCGTTATTCCCGCTATCGGAATGAAGGAGGGCGACACGCTGGAATTCGGCGGACTGTTCGGAAGCGGTCCCGTGATGAAGGTAAGCCCGTTCTCGTCTGCGAAGTTCATCTCGCGCGGCGGAAGAATTCCCGCCCCGCTTCAAAGCCTCAAAAACTAACATACAAAAACACACGGTATCGTTTCAGATACCGTGTTATTTTTTCTGTGAACTGTTATTCTCCCGGTTTCTCCATGGGCTGCATGGTCGGCTGAGAGGACTGGAGGCTGTTCTGGGCGCCGTTTATGCTGCCTCTGAGAATTTTCAGGTGGTTGAGGTCGTTTGCAAGCAGCTCCTCGATGCGCTGAAGCATCTTGTCAACATATTCGTTGGTGGAGGTGCGAAGATCGGTGCAGTGATTCTGCTCGGCGCTTACCATCTCGGTAGCGCGTCTGCGGGCTTCCTTGACGATGTCGCTCTCCTCGAGAAGCTCGGCGCGGCGCTGCTCCGCCTTGCGGATAATGCTCTCCGCCTCGCGCTTAGCTTCGCTGATAATGGAATTCTTATCCATAACGACTCTCTGCGCCTGCTGAATTTCCATAGGAAGCGCCATGCGCATATCCTGCAATATCTCGCTCATCTTGTCAACGTCGACCATGCTCTTTTTGTTGAACGGAACGCGCGTGGATTCGTTGATTAGGTCCTCAAGCAGCTCGATCAATTCCTCGATAGAATATGAATTTTCCATAAACAATGCAATCCTTTCTTTCACTGATTTCGTTTTATATCGGCCAGGCGTTTTTTCTCGGCGAATTCCGCGGTGAGCTTAGCGCTTATTTCTCCGTGGATTTCCGCCGGAACATAATTTGACAAGTCCCCTCCGAACATCGCGACCTGCTTTACCATGCTCGACGAAATGAACGTCGTGGTAGCGCTCGCGGGAATGAACACCGTTTCGGCGCGTGGGTTCAGATCCTTGTTGGTGTGCGCCATCTGAAACTCGTATTCAAAATCCGAGGTCGCGCGAAGCCCCTTTACGATAACGTCGATCTCGGGACGATCCTTGAAATAATCCGCGAGCAAGCCGTCATAGCTGTCGATCTCGACGTTTCGGATATTTTCGGTCACCGTCGAAAGCAGCTTTACGCGCTCGGGAATGGTGAAGCTGTAATTCTTAAAGGGATTTATAAGCACCACGACGATCAGCTTGTCGAACATCGTAGCCGCGCGCTTTATTATATCCAGATGCCCGTTTGTAACGGGGTCGAAGCTTCCCGGATAGATTGCGGTTTTCATACGTCCTCCTCTTCCTCGTCCTTCGGGGAATTTTCGTCGCTTTTTTCGGGGATTCTGTAAATCGAAAGCGATATCCTCCCGTGACGCAGTATCTTTACCAAATGAAACTCGCCCACGCTCTCGGGGAGAACGCATTCCTTTTCATGCTCGCAGACGATAACTCCACGCTCGTCCATTTTCTCAACCAAAAGCGGAAGCGCCTTTTGGATTATCCTATGCCCGTAAGGCGGGTCGAGTATCGCTATGCCGAATTTAGTCCCCGCAGTCCTCAAAAACGCCGAAAACGGCATATTTACGATATGCGAACGCTCGGAGAACCCCGTGCTCTCGACGTTCTCGCGGACAATCTTTATCGAAGCGGCGGAGTTGTCTGCAAACCAGCATTCCGACGCGCCCCGCGACAGCGCCTCAATGCCGAGCTGACCGCTCCCCGCGAACAGATCGAGAACCGTTCTTCCCTCTATTTCAAACTGAATTGCGCTGAAGATAGCTTCCTTTACCCTGTCGGTGGTAGGCCGCACGACCTCCGTGCCCTCGACGGTGACCAGCTTTCTTCCTCGCGCCGAACCCGTGATAACTCTCATTACAAAAAACTTTTAAAACCTTTCCTGTATAAACTCATAAAGCTCCCGCGCCTTTTCTTCGCTTATCTTAGCCGCTTTTCTAAGCTGCTCGACAGTCGCCTCTTTCATTTTCTGTTTTGTTTTGAATTCTTTGAGCAATGCCCGCGCCTTAGCCTCGCCGATACCGTTTACCTCGGTAAGCTCCAGCGAGTAGGTCTTTTGCTTGTGCTTTGCTCTCTGGAAGGTTATGGAATACCTGTGCACCTCGTCCTGAATATTCGTCAGCAGCGAGAACAGCGCGCGGTTGGACTTTATCTCGATTTCCCCGCCCTCTTTGGCGATAGCGCGGGTGCGGTGCTTGGAGTCCTTTACAAGCCCGAACAGCGGAACGTCTATCTTAAGCTCGTTCATTACCTCCGCCACCGCCGAGATATGCCCCCTGCCGCCATCCAGCAATATCAGATCGGGAAGCGGCGAAAAGCTCTCGTCGCCCTCGAGATACCGCGTAAAGCGCCTTCGCAAAACCTCCTGCATACACGCGTAGTCGTTCTGACCCGCGACGGTCTTTATGCCGAATTTCCGATACCCCGCCTTAAACGGTCTGCCGTTTCGGTAAACGATCATACCGCCGACCATTCCCGTCTCGCCGAAGTTGGAAATATCGTAGCTTTCTATGATATTGGGAACGCGTTCCAGCCCCAGCAGCGTCTTGAGATCCTCCAGCGCGGAAATTTCCTTTGCCGTGCGACCCACACGCAGCGCGAGATATTCCCCCGCGTTCTTTTTAGCTAAAAGCGCCTGAGAAAGCCCCTCGCCGCGCTGAGGGATAACGAACCTCACCGCCCTGCCCGATTGCTCGCGCAGAAGCTGTTCGAGAAGCTCCATATCCTCGAATTCCTCGTCGACGTAGATCTCCCTTGGGATATCGCCATTCTCGGAGTAATAATTGAGGATAAAATCCCTTCGCATCGCCGCGTCCTCATATTCCTCGCCGATAAAGAAATTCTCCTTATCGACAAGCCGTCCGCCGCGGTATTTTATCACGGCAACGGAAGCCATTCCGACGTTCTGTGCCGCGCCTATGATATCGTATTCCTTCTTGTAATCGAGGATCTTCTGCTGCGAGGTAAGCCGTGTTACGGCAGCGATCCTGTCGCGCAGCCGCGCGGCTTTCTCGAATTCGAGATCTTCAGCCGCCTGTTCCATCTGCGCGGTAAGCTCCTCCACGGAAGCCTTGCTGCCGTTTTTGAGGTACTCTATCGCCTCGTCGATTATCTTCTTATATTCCTCGGAGGAAATTTTCCCCTCGCAAACTCCCATACAGCGCTTTATATGGTGATTCAAGCAGGGGCGTTCTTTGCCGAAATCCTTTGGGAATTTCTTTCGGCAGGAGGGCAGCATGAAAATAGCGTTTGCCTCCTCGACCGCCTGCTTTACGGTAAATCCGCTTGTGAACGGCCCGATATAATCGGCGTTCTTGTCGTCGGTGTTGAGCGCGTAGGAAATCCTCGGGAATTCCCCTCGCGTTACCTTGATGTAGTTGTAGCCCTTGGCGTCCTTTAAGAGAATATTGTACTTTGGCTGGTGGAGCTTTATGAGACTGCATTCCAGCACCAGCGCGTCCAGCTCGCTCGCGGTCACGATAAAATCGAAGTCACGGATATTATCCACCAGCTTCAGCGTTTTCGCGGTATGCTGGGAATTTGAGCGGAAATACGACGTAACGCGGTTTTTAAGCGCCTTCGCCTTTCCGACGTAGATTATCTTCCCGTCGGAATTCTTCATCAGATAAACGCCCGGCTCCAGCGGAAGCCGGTTCGCCTTATCGCGCAAAAAAGGCAGTTTTTCGTTCAAAGCATCCTACCTCCTCGGCGGTGCGGCGGGTATTTATAACTATACACTGGGGCATCTCTAAAAACCGATTTGAAAAGGAAAAATTGACAGAGTGCGTCGGATTCAAGGAAAGCCGACGACGCAAGGCTGTATGCCTTGCTAGGAGGTTTGACGCAGAAGACGGCGTGCTCTGGCGGTTTTTCCTCAAATAAGGTTTTTAGAGATGCCCTATACATTGTACCACAATTCTTTGTAAAATGCAATATATTTTTGTATAAATTTCACTTGAAAAAAAATCCCCATTGTGATAAAATACTAAAGTCACATTAATTTTTTTAGAAACACCGGGGAGCTAAAATGGATAAACCAAGATTTAAAGACGGAATAAAGGACGGACTGCCGATAGCGCTGGGATATCTGTCGGTGTCCTTCACCTTCGGGATAACGGCGGTGAATATGGGGATACCGCCGATAACCGCGATACTCATCTCGCTTACCAACGTCACAAGCGCAGGGCAGGTCGCGGGAATAGGGATAATCGCCTCAGGCGGCGGCTATGCGGAAATGGCTCTGGCGCAGCTGATAATCAACCTGCGCTACGCATTGATGAGCCTGTCGCTCTCGCAGAAGCTGGACAGCCGCTATAACATAGCTCACAGGCTGATAACCTCGTTCTGCGTGACCGACGAGGTGTTCGCGGTAGCCAGCGGAAAGGGCTGCGAGCTTCCCGCGCGGTATATGTACGGTCTGATACTTCTTCCGTATCTGTTCTGGAGCGGCGGCACGGCAGTCGGAGCGTTTCTGGGAAGCATACTCCCCGATATGATAAAATCCGCGTTGGGTATCGCCATCTACGGAATGTTCATAGCGATAATCGTTCCCCCCTCAAAGAAAAGCCGCGGAGTGGCTGCGGTGGTTGCCGCGGCGGCGCTGTTCAGCTGCCTGATATATTACATCCCCGTTTTCGGGTTTATTTCAAGCGGAATTTCCGTGATAATCTGCACGGTCATCGCCGCCGCCCTCGGGGCGCTGATATTCCCGCGCGAAATAAAGGAGGAGCCGATAAATGAATAACACCCTGTATTTGTTTATAAGCGTCGCGGTAATGGCGTTGGTGACGTACCTGATAAGAATGCTGCCGCTCGCCGCGTTCCGCAGGAAGATAAAGTCGAAATTCGTGATGAACTTCCTGTATTACGTTCCCTACGCAGTTTTGGCGGCAATGACCATCCCCGCCGTATTTTACAGCGCGGAAATGCTGCCCGCGGCGATTGTGGGCTTTGCCGTTGCGGTAACGCTCTCGCTGTTCGAGCGCGGACTGATGACGGTGGCTGTCTGCGCCTGCGGAGGCGTTTTCATCACCGAGCTTATCATGCGGCTGCTGTGAGAAGATCGGCTTGTGGATTCCCACAAAAACAAACCCTATATTTTGTGCAATATACCAAAATTTGTCTAATTCCCCTTTATTGATTTTTAAGGGGAATTAATTTTTGAAAACTTGTTGCAAAATGTGAAAAAAAATTGTATAATAAAGGTATGGATTTTCAACGGACGGAGGAAAATTATGGAATTCATAAGTGAGCGCACGGCTTTCACAATGCTTTCTGACACCGTGGTAAAAGCGGGAGTATCCCTGTTTAACGCGGTGAAGTATATCTACATGATAGCCGACAAGGATTTTTACAACATAAACGTCAAGGACATCTTCAAGATCTCGCTGAAGAATATAATCGACACCACCAGCCTCTACAACACGGGCATAAAGCTGGATAAAGAGCGCTGCAAGGAGATGAACTCCCCCGAGTATGAGCGCGTATTGTCGCTGATGGTGTATTCGTTCGCGGTGCGGCTGCCGGAGCTTAAGAACATAAAAACCAAGGGCGGCACGCTCAACGACAAGCAGATAAAGACCATTTACGACCTGGTGATAGCAAAGGGCGCGGGGAACTACGAAAACGTCATAGCGGACGATTTCGAGGAGATCCGCAGAATGGTGAAAATGGGCAGACCCGTCCCCGCGTATGACGCGGAGTGGTTCAAAGGATACATTTACGGCTATGTGCCGGCGCTTGCCTCGGTAAACAACAAAAACCTCTTTTTGCTGGGAAGCTGCGATATACTCTTCACGCTGTTCCACAGCTCGCTTGAGGAGGAGCTTGAAAGGCTGCTCAACTCTCTGGCGGCTCAGGTCTGAAAATACTGATCCCCGCTAAAAAACAGACATCTTTGTGCAAATCTTGTCTGTTTTTCAAGGGAAATCAGTATCTGATTATTTGATTAAGGAGAATTTTTATGTCGAAGGTAAAAATCTGCGCAGACAGCGTCTGCGACCTTTCCGAGGAGCTCAAAAGCCGTTATGACATCAGCGTTGTTCCGCTGTATGTAAGCCGCGGAGATCTTACTCTCAAGGACGGCGTGGAGATAAACCAGAAGGACGTTTTCGCGCATTACCGTTCCACGGGAAAGCTGTGCGCCACCTCGGCGGTGAACGTCTCCGATTTCACCGAGTTCTATGCCGAGCAGCTCAAGGGCTATGACGAGCTGATAATGATAACGATAAGCTCCGATTTTTCCAGCACCTATCAGAACGCGGTGATAGCTGCGGAGGAATTTCCGAAAGTAAAGGTCGTGGATTCGCGCAATCTTTCCACCGGCGAGGGATTGGTCGCGGTATCGGCGGCAAGGCTCGCTGCAAAAGGGCTTTCGGCGGACGAGATCGTAGAACAGCTCGGCGAGATAATCCCCAAGGTAGACGCGTCGTTCTTCGTAGCGAACGTCGAGTATCTCCACAAGGGCGGACGCTGCTCGTCGATCGCCGCGCTGGGAGCCAATCTTCTCAAGCTCAAGCCCTGCATTCAGGTCACCGACGGCAAAATGCACGTTGTCAAGAAATACCGCGGCAGCATCGAAAAGACCATAAACGACTACGTCAAAGACCGCCTGACGGACATTGAGGCGGACGAGGAGCTGATATTCATAACCCACACCACCTCCGACGCAAACGTTTCGCTTGCCGCCGAGGAGATCAAGAAGTACAAGGATTTCAAGGAGATCGCTCCGACCGACGCGGGCTGTACGGTAGCCTGCCACTGCGGCGAGGACACCCTGGGAATTTTGTTTATCAGAAAGTAATTTCTGCCGAGGCGATCTGCATATACTTCTCGTAAAGAGAGGTGTGTATTATGGAGTTTATCGGAAACGTCACGAAATACGGATTTATGCAGCAGGACCGCCCCGTGCTGAGCGCGCTTGTCAAAGGGAACGAGGATCACCCCGAGCTTACGGGCAGGGTGTATATGTATTTTCTCCCGACGGGAGTTTATTTGCAGGGGGACTTCGACCATCTCCCGCCCTCTTCGCAGCTGGCGTTCCACGTTCACGAGGGAAGGCTGTGCAATAACTTGGGCGAGGTGATGCTGACGCTCCCCGATCTGATGTCCGAAGAGGACGGATCCGCTACGCTTCAGCTTTGCGTCGGCAGGGCGGACTGCACGCAGCTTGCCGGCAGGGCGGTAGTTCTTCACCTGAAAAGCGGCGACACCGAAACGCAGATTGCCTGCGGGTTCTTAAACAGGATACTGTGAGCGGAGAGCCGAACGCGGCAAAAATTCCAAAAGTAAAAATAAAGGAGAATAAAAGATGAGTGAAATACGCGACGAGAGCTTGTGGGAAAGCGGAAAACGCAAGATAGAATGGGTAAAGCGGAATATGCCGCTGTTAAACGGGATCGAGAAGGAATTCTCCGAAAGCAAGCCGTTTAAGGGAATGCGCGTGGCGCTGTCGGTACACCTGGAAGCAAAGACCGCGTATCTTTGCAAGGTGCTGGCGGCGGGCGGCGCGGAGATGTACGTCACGGGAAGCAACCCGCTGTCGACGCAGGACGACGTTGCGGCGGCGCTGGTGCACGACGGGCTGAACGTTTTCGCGTGGTACGATTCCACCGATGAGGAATACCACCGCCACATTTCTAAGGTCATCGACGCGGCTCCCAATATAATCATAGACGACGGCGGCGACCTGGTGAACCTTATCCACAACGAACGCACGGAGCTTATCCCGAATGTTCTTGGCGGCTGCGAGGAGACCACCACGGGCATTATCCGCCTGCTTGCGATGGACAAGGCAAAGGCGCTGAAATTCCCCATGGTATTGGTAAACGACGCCGACTGCAAGCACCTGTTCGACAACCGCTACGGCACGGGGCAGTCCGTCTGGGACGGAATAAACCGTACCACCAACCTCATTGTAGCGGGAAAAACGGTGGTCGTCGCGGGCTATGGCTGGTGCGGCAAGGGCGTTGCAATGCGCGCTAAGGGTCTGGGCGCTGAGGTCATCATAACCGAGATCGACCCGATAAAGGCTATGGAAGCGGTCATGGACGGCTTTTCGGTAATGCCGATGCGCGAGGCGGCAAAGCAGGGCGATTTCTTCGTTACCGTAACCGGCTGCGCGGACGTTATCGGCGAGGAAGCGTTCCTCAATATGAAGGACGGCGCGATCTGCTGCAACGCGGGGCATTTTGACGTTGAGGTGAATATGGCGAAGCTGCGCGAAATAGCCGAGGACAGCTACCTCGCGCGCAACAACATCATGGGTTACAAACTAAAGAACGGCAACACCGTGTTCGTAATAGCGCAGGGACGTCTGGTGAACCTCGCCGCCGGCGACGGACACCCCGCCGAGATAATGGATATGAGCTTCGCTATCCAGGCGCTCTCCGCGGAATACATCGCGAAGAACGCGGACAAGCTGAAAGACCGCGAGCAGAAGACCATAAACGTTCCCAAGGAGATCGACCGCAAGGTCGCCGAACGGAAACTGAACGCCTGGGGCTATGAAATAGACAAGCTCACCCCCGAGCAAGAAAAGTACCTAAGTTCTTGGGAAGCGTAAATCAGTGTACAGTGTAAAGTGGAGAGTGGACAGTAAAGGTGTCGCCTTCGGCGACGAATTTAAATTCGCGCGGCTTTGCCGCGCACCGATACTGTCCACTCTCCACTGTCAACTGTCAACTGTAATTTTGGGTGAAACAGATGTTCAATATCTTAGTGGCTGACGATCAGCCGAATATTCGCAGATTATACGAGTATACGCTGGAGAAAAACGGATACCGCCCCTTCACCGCCGCAAACGGCGAGGAAGCGCTGGAGGTCCTCGGAAGTCAGCATATCGACCTCGTTATTCTGGACGTGATGATGCCCGGGCTGGACGGCTACGGATGCCTTAAAGCGATACGCGACAGCGGCTCGGATATCCCGGTGCTTATAATCACAGCGAAGGATTCCTCGGAGGATCTGCGGCGTTCTTTTATGCTGGGAACCGACGATTATATGGTAAAGCCCGTAGACGAGATAGAAATGCTCCTCAGAATAAAAGCGCTGCTGCGGCGTGCCAAGATAAGCGAGGAACAGCGCATTACCGTGGGCGGCACGGAGCTTATCTACGATTCCTTTTCGGTGGTGAAAAACGGCGTCGAGACGGTGCTTCCGCGAAAGGAATTCCAGATACTTTTCAAGCTGTTGTCGTTTCCCGAAAAGACGTTTACCCGTCAGAATCTTATGGAGGAATTCTGGGCGATGGATTCCGACAGCGAAGCGAGAACCGTTGACGTGCACATAAACCGTCTGCGCGAGAGGTTCCGCGACAACGACGATTTTTCGATAGTGACCGTCCGCGGGCTGGGCTATAAGGCGGTGAAGAATCCCGAAGCGCTATGAGTAAGAATAAATCCAACAAAACCGACCGCCTGTTCGGAATAGTCAACCGCTTCGGCGTAAAGCTGATGCTGCTGACGCTGGTAATAATACTGGCGGCGGATATACTGACGTTTACGGCGACCATCATAATAGATATGGTCATGGGCGGCACCAGCAATACCCACGATATAATAGGACTGATAATCGCAAGCGCGATAATCGGGGCGCTGATGTCGTTTGCTATCGGAAACGCCGTTTTAAAGCCGCTGTCGCTGCTGATAAAGGCGACCAAGCGCGTTGCAAACGGCGATTATACCGCGAAGCTGGAAATGGGCTGGGTGGAAAGATACACCATCCGCGAGCTTCGGGAGCTTATACACGACTTCAACGAGATGACCGAAGAGCTTCAGAACACCGAGATGTTCCGAAAGGATTTTATCTCGTCGTTTTCGCATGAATTCAAGACTCCGCTGGTGTCGATACGCGGCTTTGCGAGGCAGCTTTACGAGGGCGATCTTACCCCCGAGCAGCAGCGCGAGTTCTCAAAAATAATCCTCGACGAAACGGAATACCTGTCGGTGTTATCGCAAAACACCCTGCTGATGACCAATCTCGAAAACAGGGATATCGTAACCGAAAAAACGCGCTTTTCGCTGGACGAGCAGCTGCGCGGCTGCATGATACGCCTAGAGCCGCAGTGGAGCGCGAAAAACATCGAGATAGACATGGAAGCGCTCGAGGAGGTCAGCTTCTTCTGGAACGAGCAGCTTCTGGCGCACGTCTGGAACAATCTCTTCGACAACGCTGTGAAGTTCACCCAAAGCGGCGGCATGATATGCGTTTCCTGCAAGAGGAACGGAAAAGAGGTCGTCGTTAAGGTGACCGACAGCGGCTGCGGGATACCCGAAAGCTCCCTGCCGCATATATTCGAGAAATTCTACCAGGCCGACAGCTCCCACGCGACCAAAGGAAACGGTCTGGGGCTGCCGCTCGTAAAGCGGATAATCGAGCTTTGCGAAGGCGAGATAACAGTAAACTCCGAGCCGGGGAAAGGCACGGAGTTTACCGTAATATTGAGGGACGCGGGGAATTGATCTATTCGTCAAAAATATCACTGTGAGTTCCTGTGCGCGCCGCCACAAGAACCAGCCGCCCTCTGTCAATTTTGTATACAAACAGCCAGTCCGGCTGAATATGACACTCGCGGAAACCCGTCAACCCGCCGATCAGCGCGTGATCGCGATACTTTGCGTCAAGCGGCTTTTCCTCCAACAGCAGATCAATCGCCCTTTCCAAAAGCGACATATCACATCCGCGCTTTTTCGCCAGCTTATAATCCCTGCGAAAGCGCGAGGTTGTCTCAAGAGTCAGCATTACCGTCCTCCTCGGCTTCGCAGTCAAGCTCTTTAAACAGCTCCGCGGCGTTCTTATAGGATCCGGAGCTTATTTTTCCGGAAATTATATCCTCCGCTTCGCGCATCGCGGCTAAGGTCTCGGCGTTTGGAAGCTCGCGGCTGATCCTGAACGGAATGGCGTGCTCATAAACAGCCTGCTTTACAAATACCGTAAACGCGGCCGACATAGAAAGTCCAAGCTCCGAAAAAAGCTCTTCGGCTTGCTTTTTAAGATTCGAATCCATTCTGACAGTAAAATTTGTCGTTGACATAATATCATCTCCTTTGAGAATATTGTACTACATTTTATGTGCGTTGTCAAGTATTTGCACGCACAAATTATAAAGAAATGAGGTCAAAACATGAACGAGGTCTACGAAAAACTGCAAAAATGCTACGCTGATTACGAAAAGAAGATCAGCTTCAAGCCGGAGCTTGCGCTGATCTTAGGAAGCGGTCTGGGCGATTTCTGCGACACGATGGACGTCAAGGAAACGCTCGATTACCGCGAGATAACGGGCTTTCCGATAAGCACGGTCGTAGGACACAAGGGGCAGTTTGTTTTCGGGTATTCGGGCGGCGTTCCAATAGTGGCGATGCAGGGGCGCGTGCATTATTACGAGGGTTATTCGGTTCAGGACGCGGTGCTGCCGACGCGGCTGATGAAACTGATGGGCGCGAAAACGCTGTTCCTCACCAACGCCGCCGGCGGAATAAACCCCGCGTTCAAGGCGGGCGACTTTATGCTGATAACCGACCACATCTCGTCGTTTGTTCCGTCGCCGCTTATCGGAGCTAATATCGAGGAGCTCGGAACGCGCTTTCCCGATATGTCGGAGGTGTATTCAAGACGGCTGCGCGGAATAATCGAGAACGCCGCAGCAGCCGAGGGTGTGCCGCTCCAGCGCGGAGTTTACGTCCAGACCACGGGTCCCAACTACGAGACTCCCGCGGAAATACGGATGTACGGGCGTTTGGGTGCCGACGCTGTGGGAATGTCCACCGCTATCGAGGCAATGGCTGCGCGCCACGCGGGAATGGAGATCTGCGGCATTTCCTGCATTTCCAATCTCGCCGCGGGCATCAGCGCGAATCCCCTCACGCATAAGGAAGTCCAGGAGACAGCCGACCGCGTAGCTCCGCTGTTCAAAAAGCTGGTTACAAGGTCGATCACCGATATCGCGGGCAAGTAATTGAATGGAGAATTTATCGGAGAACAGCAACGCGCTTTCCTACAAAGCCAAGCCCTTTTCGGAGCTTACCGCCGCCGAAATATACGAGATACTGAAAGCGCGCTCGAGGGTGTTCCAATTCGAGCAGAACATACGTTATCTCGACGAGGACGACGTAGACTATGACTGCCTGCACTGCTTTTTCGAGGAAAACGGGCAGGTGGCGGCGTATCTCCGCGCATATCTCGAGGACGGCAGGATAAAGCTCGGCAGAGTGCTTACGGTCGCACGAGGTAAGGGCTTGGGAAAACGGCTGGCAGAGCTTTCGGTGCAATCCGCGCGGGAACATTTCGGCGCCCTCCCGATAACGGTAGACGCGCAAAAGCACGCCGAGGGCTTTTACAAAAAGCTCGGCTTTGTGACTACCTCGGGAGAATTTCTCGAAGAGGGGATAGTTCACGTTAAGATGGAATTAAAACAATTATAGTGTATGCATAAAGCCCCGGGGCGGATCGCTTCGGGGCTTGTTTTTTTATTAGGTTACTCGCATAAATCAGAATTTATAGTTGCTTTCTTTTTATATATTACAATCAAAAAATAAATTAAAGGAATAATAATAGCAAATACCCACAATTTATAATCTGATAACCATAATGCTTCATTCTTTTCATTGTTTAGAAGAATTTGTATCTCTTTGCCATAAAAAGATTCCACGTAATCAAGTTTTCCTTGTATCGTTTTATTTTTTACAATCACATCTTTATGTAAAATATCGCTTTCATCATAGCATGACACAAATATGACACCATCAGGAAGTCCAATAAAATCTATTGTCGCATTAGTTTTATAAGTATATGATTTTCTTTCTGACAAACTATTTACTAGCTGAATAACAACTAATAACTCCAATATCAAAAATACTAAAGATAAAATAACAGCCTTCTTATTAGCAAGTGCATTTAACATAGACATCACCTCCTTTTCCATAAAATTCCGATTTATCTCAGGAACAATTATATCAAATCCCAGCCGATTTGTCAACA
>JAFLUD010000079.1 GCA_022508965.1 Oscillospiraceae bacterium | reverse complement strand
CCCTCGCACACCGTCGTCAGCGTTTCCGCTGAAATCCTCACAATATGGCAAGCAACCCACACAACCCCAACAAGGGGCACAAAGTCCCCCCAACAAGGGAAGCAACACACCCCACAACAACAACACAGCGTTCCCAAAACAAAAACCAACGGAGGTTCTATATTATGCGTGAGATAAACGCCGAAACTATTACAAAAACGGTTGCCGCGCTTTGCGTGGACGCAAACCTGCGGCTGCCCTGCGGTATGCGCGAGTGCATAGAGCGCTGCGCCGAAAAGGAAGAAAGCGAGCTTTGCAGGAGTGTTCTCGGTGACATAACCGCGAATATCGACTGCGCCGAGGAGCTGGGCGTTCCTATATGCCAGGATACGGGAATGGCTGTGGTGTTCGCCGAGATCGGGCAGGATTGCCATATCGTCGGCGGTGAATTTGAGGACGCGGTGAATAAGGGCGTTGCCGAGGGTTATGTGAACGGCAGGCTGCGGCTGTCGATAGTCCGCGACCCGCTCGAACGCGTCAACACCGACAACAACACCCCCGCGGTCATTCACACGAGAATAGTTCCCGGGGATAAGATAACGCTCACCGTGGCTCCAAAGGGCTTTGGAAGCGAGAATATGAGCCGCCTTAAGATGTTCACGCCGTCGGCTACTAAAGAGGACATCGTAAGGTTTGTTGCGGAAACGGTTTCGGTTGCGGGGAGCAACCCCTGTCCCCCGATCGTTGTCGGCGTGGGGATCGGCGGCGACTTCGAGTATTCGGCACTGCTGGCGAAAAAGGCGCTCTGCCGCGACCTCAACACCCGACACCCCGAGCCGCTTTACGCAGAGCTGGAACAGACGATGCTCGACGAGATAAACAAGCTCGGGATAGGCTCGCAGGGCTTCGGGGGAACGGTCACGGCGCTTTACGTCAACATCGAAAAGGCTCCCACGCATATCGCGGGCTTGCCGGTGGCTGTCAACATAGGATGTCACGTCACGAGACATTCCCAAAAAATAATTTGAGATTTTCGGCAAATTTTGCCTCTTACTGCGTCAAAACTCCTCGAAATATCGACATATTACTTCGTCGTTTTTCCTTGTAATAGGCGAAAATTTGCTCGAAAATATTTTTGCGGAGTATTTGCAACATTTTTTGAACTCATATAGTATTATTATTGAATGAGGAAATTTTTATGGAACTTTCGCTCAAAACAGCGGAGAGCTTTGACGAGGTAATGCGGTTTTACGCTCCGACGGTGTACCGGATAGCGTTCACAAGGCTTGGGAACGCCGCCGACTGCGAGGACGTTTCGCAGGACGTGTTCGTGCGGTATTTCAAGGCGAACATCACCTTCGACAGCGAGGAACACCGCAAGGCCTGGCTTATCCGCTGCGCGGTAAACTGCGCGAACAGCTATGCGTCCTCCGCGCACAACCGTCACAAATCCGATTCGGAGGACTGGGAGAAGCTCGCCGAAAGCGAGACGCTTTCCGATAATTCCACCGAGGAATATTTTGAGAACACCGAGCGGCGGCAGACGGTTTTGGGCGCGGTCATGAAGCTTCCGCCGAAATACCGCACGGTGATACATCTGTTTTACTTCGAGGACCTGCCGACGGCTAAGATAGCCGAGATCATAAAAACGCGCGAATCGACCGTGCGTTCTCAACTGTCACGAGCACGCGAGATGCTTAAAAATTTATTGGAGGGGGCGGATTTCTGATGAGATTTGAAGAACAGTACAAAAAAGAAATAAACGAGATATCGCCCTCCGAGGAGCAGCTCGAGAGGATCCGCACGGGCGTTATGCGAAAGCTCCAAAAGAAGAAAAAGCCGCTTTATCTGCGCATTGCGGCGATCTCGGGAGCGTCCGCGGCTGCGCTGGTTATCGTCGCCGCGGCGGTATTCGCACTGCCGAGGGGTAAGAACAATATGAGCAATTTACTCGGCAATTCCCCGAACAATGTCGAGATGAACGGCAATGCCGCTGCCGATTTTGAACCCAACGGCGGAGCGGCGTCCGAGGGAAATAACATCTTCGACTTTGACTTTGGCAACTTGGGAGACGGCTTGTCGCACAACTCCACCGACAAGAGCGGCGACGGCGCCGAGCCGGACAATCCCGGGATCGGAAACAGCGCTTCGCAGAGCGCTTCGCAGACCGCCGATTCACCGTTCCTCGAATGGTTGTCCGACGGCAAACAATGCACCCTCACGACCGCCTCGGAACGGCGTTTCTACGCGCCGGCAGGCGCCGCTCCCCTACCCGAGAACGCCAAGCTCGTCAAAGCCTCCACTCCCGACGGCGACGTGCGCGTCCACTTTGACGATCGCGAACTCTGGGTGATCTTCCCCGACGGCAGACCCGCCGAACACTACACCATTATCATGATAGACATAATAGGATCCTGAACGAAAGCGGAGCATTGAAAGCTCCGCTTTCTCAGTTGACAGTGGAAAGTAAACAGCTTTTAAATAATTTGTTTTTTGTGGGAACGCTGTGTTGCTTGTTGGGGTCTGTGTCGCTTCCCTTTCATCGACAAACATTCCTCCAAAATATGCAACTTACCCAAAACGGCGACATAATTTTCTCTCATTTTAACCAAAAATGCGTATTATCGGAGCCAAAATAAAAAAAATTTATGAAAAAATTGTGAAAATAACAAAAAAACACTTGCATTGTTGAAAATTTTATGGTATAATAACAACAGGATGAAATTATTACAGTCGATATCTCTGGCAAAGGGCAACGTTTGCTGAGAAAAGGAGCGGCGCAACACGATGTTGCGAAGTGGACACCCCAGCGCGGCAAGGATGCCACGCAAACAAAGTGTCCGCATTGGCTCGCCGCTGTTATAATGTATATAGTTAAAGTAAAAGAGTGTGTAGTTTCCCGGTGAAACCGCATATAAATATATCTGTCCGCTGAACGGCGGGATTAATTGCGGGAGTTCAGCGTATTAAAACGTCAAAGGAGTGAATTGTATGTCAAAGCTCGAAAACGCAGTAAAAAACAGCGGAAGCTATGCGTTTACCATGCAGTATAAACCCGATTTTCCGATCAATTTCCTCTGCGGCGGGAATCCCTTGTCCAAGGACGGGAAGGTTGTTTTGGGAGAAATTATTCACTCGGACGATTATCGGCCGTTTTGTGATGTTATCAGCGATATAGTAAGCCGCAAGCGCGAGGAGATCAAGGCTCATGCGAGACTGCTGGCGGACGGCGCTTACCGCTGGTATTACATAAGCGCTGTGCCGGAATTCCGAAGGGACGGCGCACTTAAAGAGATAAACGGCATGATGTTCGATGTAACCGAATACCTCGACTGTGAGGGCGAGGACGCGGTTATGCGCAGCTTCAGAAACAAGGCCGAGGCTTCGATGGCGTCGCAGGACGGCGCTCCGAGACTGCTGGATATTTTGGGGAAGGACTACCTTGAGAAGATCCAGCAGCCGTTCTCGCATATCAAGGGGCTGTATTCTCAGATAACGGACGGGGACGGAAAGGTCATCGCGATCGCTTACGGGCAGGATAAGGGCGTTAATCTCAATAAAATGAGCTATCAGCGCAAGAAGTCCATACGCGTAAAGCACGTTACCGTAGGCTCGTGGATCGTTGCGGGCGAATCGCTCGAGAGCATAAACGAATCCGCGCCGCTTTTGGATACGATGGTGCAGACGGTCTCGGAGATAGCGAACAGCTACGTCGTTATCGGCGAGGAGATGGAAAATTCACAGAAGGCAAACAAGCTGCTGGGGCAGAACTTTGAGGATCAGATACTCATAAACAACATCTATTCTCTGATACTCCAGAGCAAGGACACCTCCTCCTCTTTCGGGAGCATTATTCCCCTTATAAAAGAATACTTCGGGCTGGACGACCTTATGTTCTGCACGGACGAGACGTCGCCCATAAAGGTATACCGCTGGGACGAGTCGGGAAATATGCTGCTGTCTTACTCCGAGATCGGCGGGAACGAAAGGATCGACCGCGAGTTGGATAACAACGCCGTTGTATGCCTTTGCGAGGACGATCTGAAGGGATTTTCCGGGCGCAACAGAAGCTGCGCGCTTTCGAGAGTTTACGAAAACGGCAGCTCGAAGGGCGTGCTGGTGTTTATCGCGCGCGATTCCGACAAGGAGTGGTCAAACCGCGACCGCAAGGTCCTCAAAAACATCACGCAGATCCTTTCGACAGTCATCTACCGCACGTTTATGGAAAACGAGCTTGCCGAGTCGCAGGAGCACCTGCACAGGCTGGCATATTACAACATCGACACGGGTATTCCCAACAGAAGCGCGTTTGAACGCGACTTTACCATCAACATCGGGTCGGGAAAGAGCGGCGCCGTTATTGCCCTGGAAATATCCAACCTAAAGGATCTTTCGGAAATTTACAACACCAAATACGCCAACGAGATCGTCCGCAGCATTGCGGAATACATCGCGGCTATTCCCACGGAGAACAAAAAGATGGTATACCGCTTTTCGGCGGACATACTCTTCGTGACTATCCTCGGCGGAAGCCGCGAGGAATCACGCAAGCTGGCGCAGACGATCCTCACAAAATTCCGTACGCCGTGGTTTTTGAACGACAACGAAACCAGGCTCGATATGCACGCGGGGATCAGTATGTTCCCCGATGACGCCGACGACGCAGTGGACTGCATTAAGGTAACCACAAGAGCGCTTCGGCTCGCGAAGAAGAAAAATCTCAGCGACGCGCTGAGCTACTCGGAGGGTCTGGAGGAAGAGCTGGACGACAGCAGGCGCATCAGAGAACACATCATAAGCTCTGCGGAAAACGATTTTGAGGGCTTTTATTTCCTATACACGCCGGTTGTGGACGCGCAGACGGGCGAGCTTAACTGCTGCGAGGCGCATTTGTTCTGGCGCTATGACGACACCATCGTTCCCAGAGAGCGTTTTCTGCCGATAATCAACCGCACCGGCAAGGCGGCGGAGATCTACGAGTTCGTGGTGGAACGAGTCTGCGAATTCTGCGCGGCGGTGCGCGAGGCGGGGCTTTCGGGCTTCAGGGTCAGCTTTGCGATCCCGGAGAATATACTCGGAGTGGACGAGGGCATTCTCATTCTCAGAAAAGCGCTTTTGGAATACTCGCTGCCGCCGGAGGCGATAAGCGTTTCGCTGTCGGAGAAGGACAACACCCTCGGCAGCCACAGCACCGCGCAAAAGCAGCTTTCGGCTATCGGCGTCAACATCATCGCCGACGATAAGGGAGGAAAGTTCTTCACCGACTCGGCGCTGAATAATCCGTTTGTAAAGCTGATAAAGCTCAGATACCGCAGGCTCTCCGACGAGCCGGTCTCCTCGGCGTTTGTGCGCTCGCTTATCGAGCGCGCTCACGAGAAGGGCGTCGCAGTCTGCATAAAGGGCGTTGACAACGCCGCCGCTCTCGAACAGGCGCGCAGCTTCGGCGCCGATATGGTTCAGGGCATCATAAACGGCAGACCGCTTCACACCTCCGAATTCATTCAGAAAATGGTGCTCAATCACCACGCTGCCGACTGATCAATTGTTAAAAAAACCCGAAGTTTTTTTCGGGTTTTTTTGTTTTTTGGATAAATTGGAGAATAAACGATTTTTTGGAGAATAACTATTGAAATCCCTAAAAAAAAGGTATATAATATATATGTATTATTGGATATTTTTTGTTGTATGAATATATGGGAGTAAGATGAAAACGGTTCTGAATTACTTGGGAAGCTATTTTCGGCACGTCGATAAGTTTTTGCCGCTTTTGTGCGTGGGAATAACGGTGTTCGATATTTTTCTGGTGAATTCTATGAGAGACTACGGCTTCATAAACCAGAGCACCGTAAAAACGCAGTTTATCGCGGCGATCCTCGGCGTTGCGGGAGCGTTTGTTGTAAGCCACATAAATTACAGGCTGCTGTCGAAATACTGGTTCGTGTTTGCGCCGGTGGCGGTGATACTTCAGCTGCTGCTGTTCATTCCCTCGCTTCAGGTGAGGCGCGAGGGCGCGGACGACATCGCGTGGCTGAATCTCGGGTTTACCACCATTCAGCCGTCGGAGATCCTCAAATTCGTGTTTATCATAACCCTCGCGACGCATATCTCAAAGCTCGGCGACAAGCTCAATTCCCTGCCGCAGCTTCTGTTGGTGCTGGCGCACGGGATGTTCCCCGCGGGACTTATCCTGCTTCAGGGCGACGCGGGCTCGGCGCTGGTGTTTGTGTTCATATTCCTGTGTATGCTGTTTATGGCGGGACTTTCGTGGAAATATATCCTCGCCGCCGTGGTGGCGGTGCCGCCCGTTATCTTCGTTGCGTGGAATTATATAATGCAAAGCCACCACCGTGAGAGGATCCTCATTCTGTTTGACAAGGAGCTTCAGGAGCAGGAACGGCTGGGTATGTACCTTCAGCAATACAACGGGACGATCGCTCTCGGCTCGGGGCAGCTTACGGGGCTGGGCTTCGAATCGGAGAACATCACCTACACTCCCGAGATATACAACGACTTTGTGTTCTCATACATCGGCATGACGCTGGGATTTATCGGGTGTATGACGGTGGTGCTGGTATTGGCGGCTATTTGCCTTGCGGTTTTGTCGAACGCCTCGGGCGCACAGGATAAGCTGGGAAAGCTGATCTGCGTGGGAGTTTTCGCGATGGTGTTCTTCCACTGTATCGTAAATATCGGAATGGTGCTTTCCGTAATGCCTGTTATCGGCATCCCGCTGCCGTTTGTAAGCACGGGCGGCACGGCGATGATAATGATGCACGGGTGTATCGGGCTTGTGCTTTCGGTGTCGGCGCACAAGGAAAAGGAAAAGCATATGTTCTACACCGAAAAGGACAAGAAGAGCTGGAAGATAATATAACAAACTTTTTTTTAATTGATAATGTATAATGGATAATTGATAATTATGGTATCCGCTTCGCGGATGTTATTTAAATAAGCGCGGCGCAGCCGCGCACCGAAATTATCAATTATCAATTGTCAATTATCAATTAAAAAGCGAGGAGAGACACATGAGACCTGTAAGACGAGAATTGAAAGTCCTCTGCCCTGCCGCTAAGCTCGACGCGCAGCTTCAGCGTTACAGAGCGGCGGAGTGCGGCTTTGCGGAGTATTTCGGAACGCTCAAGGACGACCACCGCTTTTTCTCTGCGCCCGCGCGCACGGAGATCTGCGGGAACCAGACCGCTCACAACAACGGAAAGGTATTCGCGGCAAGCGTTGACGCGGACACCATCGCTGTCGCCCGTCCGACAGGCGACGGGTTTATAACCGTAAAGCGCGAGGGGTTCCCCGAAGACAAGATCGACATAAACGACCTCGACCCCAAGGACGATGAGAAGAACACCACAGCCGCTCTTATCCGCGGCATCGCGCGCGGC
This sequence comes from Oscillospiraceae bacterium, assembly GCA_022508965.1. Lineage (GTDB taxonomy): Bacteria > Bacillota > Clostridia > Oscillospirales > Ruminococcaceae > CAG-115. The sequence goes on along the minus strand of JAFLUD010000079.1, from coordinate 713 downwards.
TTTAAGAAAAACGCCCACGAGATAGGCGGATTTCAGGCGTACGTCACCTCGCTTATCAATGAGCGGTTCTGCCTGGGCGAAACGGCGGCGTTTGAGGTGCTTGTGGGAACGATCATGTCTCACCTGTTCAACGAGGGGCAGATACCGCCCGTAAAGGTCGCGCAGATCGCGAATTATTCCGAGAACGTTTATTTTGGGAAGAACTCGGGGCTTACCGATCAGGTAGCCTGCGCGGTGGGGGGCTTTGTCGCTATTGATTTTAAAGACAGCGATACCCCCATCATCGAGGGGGTTCCCTGTAATTTTGAGGAATTCGAGCACGCGCTTTGCATCGTTGACGTAAACAGCGGCGACGCCGATATGACGGAGGAATACGATTCCATACGCAATGAGATGAAAGCCGTCGCGGGCTTCTTCGACTGCGAGACGCTGCGCTCGCTTGCAAGCGCGGATATTGTGCTGAACATAAACGAGCTTCGCCGCGAATTCGGCGACAGAGCGGTCATGCGCGCCATTCATTTCTTCAGCGAAAACGACCGCGTAGAACGCGTAGTACACGCGCTAAAACGCGGCAGCTTTGAGGATTTTCTCCACTCGGTAAGCGAAAGCGGAAACTCCTCGTTCAAGTATCTTCAGAACGTCTACTCCGTCTCCGATCTCAGGCATCAGTGCCTGTCGATAGCGCTCAACATCGCGGAAAGCACGCTTCACAG
>JAFLUD010000078.1 GCA_022508965.1 Oscillospiraceae bacterium | reverse complement strand
CAGCGCAGACAAATGCCTTTGCGGTAATCTCAAAAAAGCACTGCGAAAGCAGGGCGTTTTTGAGTTACTGGTGCGCCCGACAGGAATCGAACCTGCACTCCTCTCGAAATTGGAACCTAAATCCAACGCGTCTGCCAGTTCCGCCACGGGCGCATATTAAATTTTGCTCTCTATTTTATCTTACGAGAGAACTCGTTGTCTGCAAGATAAATAGGAATTATTCCATTTAAGAAATATTATATGGACATCTTTTTCCGATGCACTGATTATTCTGTGATGAAAACTCACATTTTATAGGTGGTATGTTGAGCGTTATGCTATAACGATCTTTGATATATTTGACCGCCTGCTCCATTGATGAGAATGCATCGCGTTTGCAGCACCTCGGACCGCCGATCTCTGCCAGTCGGGCGAGGGCAGCGGAAGTATACTCCATGTGACTTCCCCAATCCTCAATAGATAGAGGACCGGTACCGTCAATAATAGCAAGCGCCGCCCCAATGGATGTGACCGCACCGCACACGCCCCATAATCCGCAGGCTGCCCCGGGCATTCTTAGTCCCTCTTGCATTAGTTTCTGTAAAGCAGAGTAAAGTTCAATATTACCGCCCGCATTGTGAAAAGCCGTTAGAATACATGCACCGTCAAGAACATGATGTTCAGGGCCGTGTATATTAACAAAATCCTTTTGAGCAATTATACGGAAAATTTCATACGGATTTGTGTCATTGATCTTCATGCATTCTGCAATGATCAGTTCGCTCCTCTGTTGAAGTGAATAGTTCATTCTTTCTCGCTCCCTTTATAGCAATCTATTATTTATTAATACTCAATTTGTGTCAATCAAAGAATTATACATAAAAAACATTTTTCAGTGTAATCTACAAATTCCGAATTATCTAACAAAGCCATCATACAGACGAGACAACTCCACCGTCGTGACCTTTCCTAAATCCAACGCGTCTGCCAATTCCGCCATACCCGCGAATTAACGATTATATTATATCAAAAGCGGTGGGATTTGTCAAGAGGGAACAGCAAGCTCCCGAACGACCTCTGCGGCAATGATAAGACCGGCGACGGAGGGAACGAACGCGCAGCTTGCGGGAACGACCTTCTCGCCCTCTTTGGTAGGCGAGTGAGGCAGCTCCGTCGAGAACACGACTTTTAGGTGCTCAATGCCGTGCTTTCTGAGGTTTTGCCGCATAACTCTGGCAAGCGGGCAAATGGAGGTCTCGTAGATGTCGGCGACTTGGAACTTCGTCGGATCGAGCTTGTTCCCAGCCCCCATGGAGGAGATGAGGCGCGTGCCCGATTCGCGGCATTTCAGCGCAAGGAGAACCTTCGCGCGCACGTCGTCCACGGCGTCGATAACGTAGTCATAGTCCGCAAAATCGAATTGCGAAGCGGTCTCCTCGGAGAATATCATGGGGAATTCCTTGAGCTTCAGATTCGGGTTGATGTCGAGAAATCGAACTGCCGCCGCTTTTGTTTTCGGGGAACCCACCGTGCTGTGCAGTGCAACGATCTGTCGGTTGATGTTTGAAAGCGCGACGGAATCGCCGTCGACAATGTCGAGCGCGCCGATGCCCGAACGCACGAGCGCCTCTGCCGCGTGCCCGCCGACGCCGCCGATCCCGAACACCGCAACGCGGCAGCGCGACAGCCGTTCCATAGCTTCGCTTCCGAGCAGCCGTTCCGTCCTGCAAAACTCTTCCATTGTGATCTCCTTAGGGTATTAACTGAGATAAATCAGAATTTATCACCTAATCAGCAAGATAATATTTTTGAGATTCTGTTTTTACCAATTTCTTTTTATTGACTAAATCTTCTGTGATTTTCGGAAAAGCATTAGGGTTAATCACTCCAGCTTCTTCTAATGTTTTAGCACTTTCTTCTGATACTGCTCCGCACTCTTTCAATTTTTCCAAAATCAACTTTTGTCGTAGTTTAAACGCAGGTAAACCAAGCATTTCAATCCCTCCTGTAAATTCCGATTTATCTTATCACCATTCCTCGCACTTTCCGACAATATCGGACAGCTCCCCAATGCCATTCTCGCGCAGATAATTCTCCAGCCCGTCGATAACCTTAAGCGGGGAATACGGGTCGGTAAAAATCGCGGTGCCCATTTGTATTGCCGATGCCCCCGCGAGCATGATCTCGACAGCGTCCTCCCAGGTTGCGATACCGCCCATACCGATAATGGGAATATCCACCGCCTTAAAGCATTGCCGCACCATTCTCACCGCCACCGGGAACACCGCCGGGCCGCTGAGTCCGCCCATGTTGTTGTGAAGAATAGGCCGCCGCGTCTTAATGTCAATGCGCATTCCAAGCAGCGTGTTGATAAGCGAGAGCGCGTCCGCGCCCTCCGCCTCGACAGCCTTCGCGATCTCGGTAATGTCGGTAACGTTCGGCGTGAGCTTCACGATAAGCGGCTTTTTGGTAGCCTTGCGAACGGCAGCGGTAACGGTCGCCGCGCCTTCTTTTGAAATGCCCCAGGCCGCGCCCCCCGCCTTAACGTTCGGACAGGAGATGTTAAGCTCGATCATATCGACGTCCGTGGGATCAAGAGCCTCCGCCGCCGCGGCATAGTCCTCTACTTTTGCGCCGGCAACGTTCGCAATGATAACACAGTCGCTTTTTTTGAGAACAGGCAGATACTTTTCAATAAACCCGTGAACTCCGATGTTCTGAAGCCCCACCGAATTGAGGATCCCCGATGGAGTCTCCGCAATACGCGGCGGCGGATTTCCGAGCCGCGGCTCGATAGTCATACCCTTGCAGGAAATACCGCCCAGACGGTCGATGGGATAAAGGTCGGTGTAACACTCGCCGTTTCCGTAGGTACCCGAGGCCATGATAACGGGGTTTTTAAACTCCACCTCCGCGATTTTGACAGCTAACGACATCACAACCTCACCTCCTCGGCATTGAATACAGGTCCGTCCTTACAAACGCGCGAATAGAACTCCTCGCCGTTTCTGACGGTCATGCACGAGCACACCACGCACGCTCCCACGCCGCAGCCCATGCGTTGCTCGAGGGAGATTTGACAGGGAACACCTCGCTTTTTGCATTCCTCCGCGACAGCGCGAAGCATGGGCGCCGGGCCGCACGCCAGCACAGCCGAAACGCCGCCCTTATCTAGCTCCTCGGCAAGCGGGGCAGTCACAACGCCCGCTCTTCCCGCGCTCCCGTCGTCGGTGCAGAGAATGACCTCCGAGCCGTTTTGTGAGAATTCTTTATCGAGAATGATCTTCGAGGAATCCCGAAACCCGAGTATGGCAGCGCAGCGTCCCTTGGCGACCGCGGACACTCCCAGAACAGGCGGAACGCCTATCCCTCCGCCGACAACGATAATTTTCCCGTCTTTGGGAATATCAAAGCCGTTCCCCAGCGGTGCCAGAATATCCAGCGTCTCCCCCTCGGAGATCTCGGCGAGCCTTGCCGTTCCCTTGCCGCGAACCTCGAACACAAACCGCAGAGTGCCGCGCTCCTTGTCAATTCCGCAGATAGAGATCGGACGGCGCAAAGTAAACCCCGGCGCCAGTATGTTCGCGAATTGCCCCGGAATGGCGGCGTCAGCCTGCTCGGGCGCGTGAACAACAACGGAGAAGATACCGTCTCCGAGCGTTTTCTTTTCAACTATCGGATATTGTCCGCAAAAATAGCTCATTTACAACTCCTTAAATCTTCGTAATATCCACAAGCTCCGTATCCTCGATACGCCGATTGCTCTCAAGGCAGTCCAGCAGCGCGTTCGCGGTGTCGATAGCCGTCAGGCACACGATCGAGCGTTCCACCGCTTTTCTGCGCATACGCACCGAATCCAGCGACGGCTTGCGCCCCGTTTCCGATGTGGAAACGACGTAGGTGATCTCCCCGCTCTCCAGCAGGGAAATAACGTTCGGCTCCTTGTATTCGTGAATTCTGTAAACATGGTTCGCGGCTATCATATTTCGGTTGAGAACCGAAGCCGTGCCGCCCGTCGCGTAAATTTTGAAGCCCAGCTCCTCAAAGCGCGAAGCTATCTCGATGATCTCGTTCTTGTCGCTGTCGCGCACGGAAATGAGGACCCCGCCCTCGCGGCAGAACTTATACCCCGCCGCGACAAGCCCCTTATAAAGCGCCTCGCCGAATGTTGCCGCGATGCTCAGACACTCGCCCGTAGACTTCATCTCGGGGCCCAGCTGGTTGTCAACATCATGCAGCTTCTCGAATGAGAATACGGGGACCTTCACCGCCACATACCTGCTCTCGGGATAAAGTCCGCTTTCGTAGCCCATATCCTTCAGCTTTTTTCCGAGGATTATCTTAGTCGCAAGGTCTACCATCGGAACCCCCGTGACCTTGCTGATGTAAGGAACGGTACGCGACGAACGCGGGTTCACCTCGATAACGAACACCTCGTGATTGTAAACGACGTACTGAATATTCACAAGCCCGATAACGTGAAGCGCCTTAGCCAGCTTTTCAGTGTAGTCGACGATAACTTTTTTAATGTGGGAAGAAAGATTCTGACACGGGTAAATAGATATCGAGTCTCCCGAGTGGATACCCGCGCGCTCGACGTGCTCCATGATTCCGGGGATAACAAAATCCTCCCCGTCGCAGATAGCGTCTACCTCGACTTCCGTTCCCATCATGTATTTGTCGATGAGAACGGGGTTTTCAAGCTCCGTCGCGGTGATTATCTTCATATATTCCAAAACGTCGCTCTCGCCGTGCGCAATGATCATATTCTGTCCGCCGAGAACGTATGACGGTCGCAAAAGCACCGGGTAGCCGAGCTTATTCGCAGCCTCCAGAGCCTCCTCCACGGTGAATACCGTCTCCCCCTGCGGACGCGGTATCCCGCACTTTTCCAGCAGCTCGTCAAACAGCTCGCGATCCTCCGCCGCGTCAATGTCAGCCGCCTGCGTGCCGAGAATACGCACGCCCAGTTCGGTCAGGTGCTTAGTGAGCTTGATAGCCGTCTGCCCGCCGAATTGGACTACGCAGCCGTAGGGCTTTTCGGTCGCGATAAGCGCCTCCACGTCCTCACGGGTGAGAGGGTCAAAGTAAAGCCGCGTCCCCGTGTCAAAATCGGTGGAGACCGTCTCGGGGTTGTTGTTGCAGATAATAGCCTCACAGCCCTCTTCCTTGAGCGTCCATACGCAGTGCACCGAGCAGTAGTCAAACTCGATTCCCTGACCTATTCTGATAGGACCGCTTCCGAAAACGATGACCTTTTTCTTGTCGGTCGGGTGGGAATCTATAAACTCCGCCGCCTCGTTGTCGCTGTCGAATGTATTGTAGAAATAAGGCGTAGACGCCGAGAATTCCGCCGCGCAGGTATCGACCATCTTATAAACCGCAAGCCGCCGTTCGATATTTTTATCCGAGAGCTTCTGCCCCGAAATTCTCTCGATCGTGGAATCAAGATAGCAGTATTTCTTCGCGGTATCATACTTTTCCTGCGTAAGCTCTCCGTCGCCGAGCCACTTTTCGAGTTGTACGAGATTATTCAGCTTGCAGATAAACCACCTGTCGATTTTGGTGATACCGTGAATGGTGTCTACCGAGATCCCGCGTTTCAGCGCCTCGAATACGCAAAACGAGCGGTCAACGTCCACGTCCTCCAGCTTGCCCAGAACCTCCTCGTCGGAAAGCGAGACGAATTCCTTCTTGGTCAAGGTGTCCATTCCAAGCTCAATGGAACGCACCGCCTTCATCATACCCGCCTCAAACGAGGGCGCGATAGCCATGATCTCGCCGGTAGCCTTCATCTGCGTGCCGAGAGTTTTCTTCGCGTAAACGAACTTGTCAAACGGCCACTTCGGGAACTTCACAACAAGATAGTCCAAAGCCGGCTCAAAGCACGCGTAGGTTTTTCCGGTAACCTGATTTACGATCTCGTCGAGAGTGTACCCCACTGCGATCCGCGCCGCGACCTTCGCGATAGGATAGCCGGTAGCCTTTGAAGCCAGCGCCGACGAGCGCGAAACACGAGGATTGACCTCGATGACCGCGTATTCAAAGCTGTCCGGCTTCAGCGCGAATTGACAGTTGCACCCGCCCTCGACCTTGAGTGCCTGAATAATATCGAGCGCCGCCGTCCGCAGCATCTGATATTCCTTGTCCGCGAGCGTAACGCACGGAGCCACAACGATAGAATCCCCCGTGTGAACGCCCACAGGGTCGAAGTTCTCCATCGAGCAGACTGTGATAACGCTGCCCTTGCTGTCGCGCATTACCTCAAACTCGACTTCCTTCCAGCCGGAGATACATTTCTCGACCAGTATCTGCGTGATAGGGGAGAGCCTTAGTCCGTTAGTCGCGGTCTCGTGCAGCTCCTCGGGAGTATCCGCGATGCCGCCGCCCGTGCCGCCGAGCGTAAACGCAGGGCGCACGATAACGGGATAGCCTATCTCCTCCGCGAACGCCATAGCGTCCTCGACCGTCTCCACGACCTTCGAGGGAATACACGGCTGCCCGATCTCCTCCATCGTGTCCTTAAACGCCTGACGATCCTCCGCCTTGTGAATGGTCTCGGGATTGGAACCCAACAGCTTCACGCCGTGCGCAGCTAAGAATCCGCTCTCGGCAAGCTGCATCGAAAGCGTAAGCGCCGTCTGCCCGCCGAGGTTAGACAGGACGGAATCGGGCTTTTCCACCTCGATAACGTGCTTAACGACCTCGAGGGTAAGCGGCTCTATGTAGATCTTGTCCGCCATGTGCTTGTCGGTCATGATGGTCGCGGGGTTAGAGTTTATGAGAACGACCTCCAGCCCCTCCTGCTTCAAAGCGCGGCAGGCCTGCGTACCCGCATAGTCAAATTCGGCAGCCTGTCCGATAACGATAGGGCCCGAGCCGATAACCAGAACCTTTTTTATATCACTTCTAAGCGGCATTATACGTTCCCTCCCATCAGCTTTATAAACTCGTCGAACAAATACGACGTGTCATGCGGACCGCCGCACGCCTCCGGGTGGAACTGCACGGTAAACGCGGGCGCGTTCGTATACCGCACGCCCTCGCAGGTGCCGTCGTTGCCGTTTATGTGGGAAACCTTTCCCGCCGCCTCGGGAACGCTCTCGCCTATGACCGCATAGCCGTGGTTTTGCGAGGTGATAAACGTCTTGTCAAGAGCTAAGTCCTTAACAGGCTGATTTCCGCCCCTGTGACCGTATTTCAGCTTCTCGGTCTTAGCGCCGTTCGCGAGAGCCAGAAGCTGATGACCCAGACATATCCCGAATGTAGGAATTTTCTCGGGAATAAGTTCCCGCAGCGTATTTATAGCCTCAACGTTATCCTGCGGGTCGCCGGGGCCGTTCGAGAGCATTATCCCGTCCGGGGAAAGCGCCTTTATCTCGTCGGCGGAGGCGTTGTAGGGCATAACGGTAACGTTGCAGCCGCGCTTTTGAAGCTCGCGCCTGATGTTGAACTTATAGCCATAGTCCATAAGGACCACGTTGAATTTCGGGTTTTCGGCGGGGTAGAACTCCTTCTCGCGAACGGACACCTTAGGCACCACAACGCCTACCTTGTACGAGCGAATCTCCTCCAGCAGCTTTTCTTTATCGAATTCGCCCGATACAATAGCCCCGTTCATAACGCCGCTCTCGCGTATAATTTTCGTGAGTCTTCGCGTGTCGATATCGTAGATGCCGACGATACCGAGGCTTTTTAGGTATTCGTCAAGAGAACCCTCACAGCGAAAGTTCGAAGGCTCCTCGCAGTGCTCGCGGACAATGTAACCAAAAACCGCGCTGCCATTACTCTCGGGGTCGGTCTTATTCACGCCGTAGTTTCCGATAAGCGGGAACGTCTGAGTAACGATCTGCCCGCAGTAGGAGGGGTCGGTAAGCGTCTCCTGATACCCCGTCATAGCGGTAGTAAAGACGATCTCTCCGACAGTGCAGCCCTCCGCGCCGAAAGCTCTCCCCTCAAAAACCGTGCCGTCCGCTAAAATTAAAGTCGCCTTTTTTTTGTTCTCAAAAATCATTATAATCCTCCCGGTAATGAAGAATTTTTTGGCAATACCGTACAAAGATTGTGCGCGTATTGCGCAGTCAGATTTTTCGTCAGATTGCCGAAAACG
>JAFLUD010000077.1 GCA_022508965.1 Oscillospiraceae bacterium | reverse complement strand
GGCGGACTTATCGTAATGGACGAGGACAACTGTATGGTAGACATCGCGAAGTTCTTCCTCGAATTCACCGTTGATGAGAGCTGCGGTAAGTGTACTCCCTGCCGTATCGGTACCAAGAGAATGTACGAAATGCTCACCAAGATCACCGAGGGCAAGGCTACCATGGAAGACCTCGACAAGCTCGAAAAGCTCTGCTACTATATAAAGGACAACGCGCTTTGCGGACTCGGTCAGACCGCTCCGAACCCCGTATTGTCCACTCTGCGTTACTTCAAGGACGAGTACATCGCGCACGTTAAGGACAAGAAGTGCCCCGCGGGCGTCTGCAAGAGCCTGATGAGCATTCAGATCGTACCCGACAAGTGCAAGGGCTGCTCGCTCTGCTCGAAGAAGTGCCCCGTAGGCGCTATCAGCGGCGAACTCAAGAGCCCGTTCACCATCGACCAGAGCAAGTGCATCAAGTGCGGCGTATGTATGTCCAGCTGTAAGTTCAGCGCGATCATCAAAGCCTAATCGGAAAGGAGTAAGAAAATGGTTAATATTAAAATTAACGGCGTGGATTATTCCGTACCCGAGGGCAGCACGATCCTCGAAGCGGCGAGAGCTGCGGGAATCAAGATCCCTACGCTGTGTTATATGAAAGATATAAACGCGATCGGCGCCTGCCGTATCTGCGTTGTTGAGGTAAAGGGAGCGCGCGCGCCCGTAGCGGCTTGCGTTTACCCCGTAAACGAGGGCATGGAGGTATTCACCAATTCCCCGAAGATCCTCGAAAGCCGCAAGACCACCCTGGAGCTTATCCTCTCCAATCATAAGAAGGAATGTCTGTCCTGCGTAAGAAGCGGCTCCTGCGAGCTGCAGGCGCTGTGCTATGAGTACGGCGTTGACGAGAGCAACTTCGACGGTGAAAATCAGGTATTCGATATCGACGTAAGCGCCGCTCACATGACCCGCGACAACTCCAAGTGCATACTCTGCCGCCGCTGCGTTGCAGCCTGCGGAGTTACCCAGGGCATCGGCGTAATCGGCGCGAACGAGCGCGGCTTTGCGACCCAGATCGCTTCTCCGTTCGATATGGATCTCGCCGACACCGCGTGCGTATCCTGCGGACAGTGTATCGTAGCTTGTCCTACCGGCGCTCTTGCCGAGAAGGACGATACCGATAAGGTATTTGAAGCAATTGCCGATCCCGATAAGATCGTAGTTGTACAGGCGGCTCCCGCGGTTCGCGCGTCTTTGGGCGAAGCGTTCGGTCTGCCGGTCGGAACCAACGTTGAGGGCAAGATGATCGCCGCTCTGCGCAGACTTGGCTTCGACAAGGTATTCGACACCAACTTCTCTGCTGACCTCACCATCATGGAAGAGGCTCACGAGTTCCTCGACAGAGTACAGAACGGCGGCACACTGCCGATGATCACCTCCTGCTCGCCGGGATGGATCCGTTACTGCGAGAACTACTTCCCCGAGTTTATCCCGAACCTGTCCAGCTGCAAGTCTCCTCAGCAGATGTTCGGCGCGGTAGTAAAGACCTACTACGCAGAAAAGCTCGGCAAGAAGCCCGAGGATATCGTTTCCGTATCCATCATGCCGTGTACCGCAAAGAAGTTTGAGGTAAACCGTGACGATCAGGCGGCGGCGGGCGTTCCCGACGTTGATATTACGATCACCACGCGCGAGCTGTCCCGCATGATCAAGAAAGCGGGAATCATGTTCAACGACCTGCCCGAAGAGACCTGCGATTCTCCTCTCGGAACAGGAACCGGCGCTGCTGTTATCTTCGGCGCGACCGGCGGCGTTATGGAAGCGGCTCTGCGTACTGCCGTATGGAAGCTCACCGGCGAGAAGGCAGATTCTCCCATCGAGTTTAAGGATGTTCGCGGCGTAGAGGGCATCAAGGAAGCGACCTACAACGTAGGCGGCAAGGAAGTCAAGGTTGCCGTTGCAAGCGGACTCGCAAACGCCAAGACTCTTCTCAAGAGAGTAAAGGCAGGCGAAGCGAAGTACGACTTCATCGAGATCATGGCTTGCCCCGGCGGCTGCGTAAACGGCGGCGGACAGATCATTCAGCCCGCGTCCGTTAAGAACTTCTGCGATATCAGAGAAGAGCGCGCGAAGGTCCTCTATGGGATCGACGAAGCGAACAAGCTCCGCTTCTCGCACGAGAATCCCGACGTTAAGGCACTGTACGACGAGTACTTCGAGAAGCCCAATTCTCACAAGGCACACGAGGTTCTCCATACCAAGTACAAGGCACAGAAGCTTTACAAATAATTTTTAGAGAAACCGAAGATCCCCGAAGCACAACCGCTTCGGGGATTGTTTTTTTCGTATAAATCAGAATTTATAATATAAAATTCACTAAGCCATATATCAAATGACAAATAGTAAAACATACAGTAGGAACAACAGCAATTATGTTCTTTCTATCCAGTGCAAAAAAGATAAATGCAAGGCAAGGCGGAAGTGTCATAGCTATTATTACAAGCGGATTCGTAATGCCATTATAGTATAAAATCCACCCTGCAAAATATAGAATAATGCAGATAACAGCAAGTATTATCAACGGGGAAAAACGCAATTTATTTCTTTCTTTGTTTATGATAACACAAATTAAGCCAACAAATAACACTTGACAAATTGAGCCTATAATATCAACGATTGTGGTTACCGATTCGTTCCGTAAAATATCATTTGGTGCGGGGACGGCAAACCAAATAAAGTTTGGGAGCATTACAATCAGAAAAATTATTAAACCCGAAATATCAAAACCAAACCTATATTTTTTCAGCAATATATTATCCTCCTGTAAATTCCGATCTATCTTAAAAAACATTATATCAAATCTAACCCACTTTGTCAACAAAAACGCCATAGCATTCTTACTTGAAAAATGCTATGGCTGATTTTTTATTCGCGCGTTCAATTTCCTGCGATCCTTCTCATGACCCGCAAAAGCCCGTCGATCTCCTGGGCGGTGTTGAACACCGACGGCGAAAGCCGCACGGTGCCGCCGTCGATGGTGCCGAGCTTCTTGTGCGCGAGCGGCGCGCAGTGCAGTCCCCCGCGCATATAAAAGCCGTTTTCACTGAGGACCCGCGCGCCCTCCGTCGACGGCATTTTCTCAAAATTAAAGGAAACCACGGGCGCAAAGTTCTCGCGGTTTTGTGGAATTATGTCGTTATACAGCCGCACTCCGCGGATATTCCGAGCGCCCGCACAAAATCTCTCGCAAAGCGCCAGCTCGTGAGCGAGAATAGCCTGCGGAGTTCTCCTGCGGACAAAATCCACTCCCTCGCCGAGAGCGATCGCCCCCGCGGTGTTGATGGTGCCGCTCTCAAAACGGTCGGGCGAAAAATCGGGCTGAATAATGCTTTCGGAAGCGCTGCCCGTACCGCCCTCGATTATTGTGTTTAATGGGAATTTCCCATCCGTAATGAGAAGTCCCGTGCCCATAGGCCCGTAAAGTCCCTTGTGACCGGCGGCGCAGATGATGTTCACGCCGTCGGAAAGGCTCACGGGAAGCGTTCCCGCACCCTGAGCGGCGTCCACGATAAAGCAGATGTTATGCCGTTTGCAAAGCTCGGCGAGCTGTTTTATCGGAGAACGCAGCCCGATCACGTTGCTTGCTGCCGTGCAGATCAGAGCGACCGTGTTCGGACGGATAGCGCGTTCGGCGTTATGCAGAGTCTGTTCCGCGTCAAGCGAAGCTTCGAACATCGTGACGCCGCCATCATAGGCTTTAGCGGCAGCATACGCCGGACGAATGACCGCGTTATGCTCCATATCGCTTGTAACAAAGTGGCAGCCGCGTTTCGCAAGACCCTTGATAGCGAAGTTGAGAGCGTGGGTGCAGTTGAGTGTGAAGACGGTGTTTTCGGGTTCCGCGCCGAAAAATTCCGCGCATTTCTCACGGCTTTGATAAACCGCCTCGGCTGTATTCCGGGAAAAAGCGTGTCCCGAGCGTCCCGGGTTTGCGCCGTAGACGCTCATTGCCTGCTGCCATTTCCTATAAACCGAATGGGGCTTCGGGAACGTGGTAGCCGCGCTGTCAAGATATATCACAGCTGACTCCGATCGAGCTTAGCAGAGCGCAAACCTCCGCTTTGTTCGCGGTCCTGTCCGTAACCTTCAGAACAAATCCGCAGCCCGCACCTTTACCGAAGCCGCGCTCCACAATGCACCGTATCCCGTGCTTCTGGAGAAAGGTCATTGCCTTTCGCGCCGCGGTAAAGGATTTTATGTTAATTGTTATCATGAATTATCACTCCTAAATTTATTGGCGAAATTCGCCTAAACCAGTATATGCCGTTCGGAAAAAATTGCGCAAAAAAACGCCGTAAAGGCGAGCCGCCTTTGGTAACTCCGTCTCAAATGCGGAATATTGCCAAAGGCAGACGCTCGACACGAACGATACCTCTGCATCGCCCGTTCCTTAACGGCGTTAAAAAATACTGTTTGCTTTTTACTGTCAACTGTCGACCGCCATGTCCTCGACGTCGGTAACGACAACGATATCTCCGCTGTGGATCTCGGTGGCGCCCGAGGGAATGATGCTCTCGCCTGCGCGCTTTATCATGACGATAAGCAGGCGCTGCGGCAGAAGAAGGTCGCGTATGCTCATATCCTTCCAGCGGTGATTTTCGGTGATGAACACCTCGCGCAGCTGAAGCGATTTGTCGCTTTCGTATGGCGGCACGGAAAGTATCACGCTGTCGTTGGCGAAGATCACGGTATCGCCGCGCGGAATTATGGTCTCCCCGTCGCGCTTGATCATAACGGCAAGCGAGCCTGTCGGCATGGTGATCTCGCTCAGCTTTTGCCCCTCCCATGCATGGTTTTCGGGAATAAACATTCTCATCATCGTGATGGAATCCTCTTCCCTGTAATCGTTGAAGGTCTTGAGAACGTCGGAATTGTTGTCGATGAGCTTCAGCCCCTTTGCCGCCGCAGGCAGCAGCGTTCCCTGTATCAGCATCGACAGCAGACACACGATGAAAACTATGTTAAAGATGTTGTGTCCCAGCTGAACGCCCTCCACCGTAGCCAGCATGGCGAAAACGATCGAAGAAGCGCCGCGCAGTCCCGCAAGAGCGAGAAACAGGCGGTCGCCGATGGGTGACTTTCCTCCGAAGAGCAAAATCGCCACGGGTCGCGAGACAAGCGTCAGGCACAAATACACCGCAAGCGCCGGAAGAATGCTCTGCGGAAACTGCGACGGTCTCGAGAGCAGTCCCAGCAGAAAGAACACCAGTATCTGACAAACTCCCGTAGTGCCGTTCAAAAACACGACCGTGTCCGCCGGAGCGATCTTCTGACCCGCCGAAAAGCTCATCCCCAGAACGTTGTTGAAGAATCGCTTTATGTATTGCTTCCGAATGTGGCATTTTTGTACGGGAACACGCGCGTTTCCCATTATAATTCCCGCGATATAAACCGCGAGATACCCGTTTCCGTCCACCAGCGACGGAAGCCCGTACGCCAGCAGCGCGAACGCCAGAAACAGAATGCTCTCAAAGCCCTCTGTCTGGGCGCGGAACCTCTTCGCCACAAATGTTCCGATAACTCCGATAAACATTCCCAGAAGAACGCCGAACACTATCTGCGAGAAAACCATCCGCGCTATAAAGCCCGCGCCGCCGACATTCTCGTTAAACAAAGACAGTGAGATTATAGTCAGCATATAAGAGAACGGGTCGTTACTGCCGCTCTCCGCCTCCAACAGCGGAGCCAGACCGTTTTTGAGGTTCAGCTTTTTCGAGCGGAGCACCGAAAACACGCTCGCCGCGTCGGTGGAGCTGATGACCGAGCCAACAAGCAATCCCTCCGCAAACGGCAATTTCAACACCAGACAGCAAAACGCGCAGGTGATCCCCGCCGTCACGGCAACTCCGAGCGTCGAAAGCAGCCCCGCCTTCACGATAACGGGCTTCGCGGATTGAAAGTTTATCGAAAAACCGCCCGTAAACATGATAACGATAAGCGCCGTTTCACAGACGTAAGACGCAAACTCATAGTTCTCAAACGGAATATCGAACACGCCGTCCGAGCCGAAAAAAATACCCACGCCTATAAAGATCAACAGCGCCGGCACTCCGATCTTTCCCGAAAGTCTGTCCGAGAAAACGCACATAATAAGCACCGCCGCCGCGAGCAAGATCATCAAAGCCATATAAATCACCTTTTTATATTTTATCATAATTCAGTTTGTATTGTCAAGAGATTTTTTGTTGTGAAATTGTTGACAATGTGCGGGAGATGGTGTATAATGTATATTATAGGGAATGAATTTGAAAGCAAGGAGAATTACTATGGGAATGACACTTACAGAAAAAATAATCAAAGCGCATATCGTAGACGGCGAGATGGTCAAGGGCACCGAAATAGGGCTTCGCATCGACCAGACTCTCACGCAGGACGCCACCGGAACGATGGCGTATCTCCAGTTTGAGGCAATGGGCGTAGACCGCGTAAAGACCGAGCGTTCGGTGGCGTACATCGACCACAACACGCTTCAAAGCGGTTTTGAGAACGCCGACGATCACCGCTTCATAGGCTCGATAGCAAAGAAGCACGGGATCTGGTTCTCGCGTCCCGGAAACGGCATCTGCCACCAGGTTCATCTCGAACGCTTCGGAAAGCCCGGCAAAACTCTCATCGGCTCCGATTCTCACACCCCGACGGGCGGCGGCATCGGAATGCTCGCTATGGGCGCGGGCGGACTGGACGTAGCAGTAGCCATGGGCGGCGGCGCGTATTACATAACCATGCCGAAGGTCGTTAAGATAAACCTCACCGGAAAGCTGTCCGACTGGGTATCCGCCAAGGACGTTATTCTCGAGGTATTGAAAAGACTGTCCGTAAAGGGCGGCGTGGGCAAGGTAATGGAATACTGCGGCGACGGCGTGAAGAACCTGTCGGTTCCCGAGCGCGCCACCATCACGAATATGGGCGCCGAGCTTGGAGCCACCACCTCGATATTCCCGTCCGACGAGACGACGCTGGCGTTCCTCAAAGCGCAGGGACGCGAGGCGGATTATGTCGAGCTTTCCGCCGACCCCGACGCGGTTTATGACGAAGAAGTAAACATCGACCTGTCGAAGCTGGTTCCGCTGGCGGCGTGCCCGCATTCCCCCGACAACGTAAGATCCATAGAAGAAATAGGCGCGCAGAAGATCGACCAGGTATGCATCGGAAGCTGCACCAACTCGTCGCTTCAGGATATGCTGAAGGTCGCGCATATTCTTAAAGGCAAGACGGTTCACCCCGACGTTTCGCTGTCGATAGCTCCCGGCTCCAAGCAGGTGTTCAATATGCTTGCGGAAAACGGCGCGCTGTCGGATATGATAGCCGCAGGCGCGAGAATTCTCGAGAGCGCGTGCGGACCCTGCATAGGCATGGGACAGTCCCCCAATTCAAAGGGAATCTCGCTTCGAACCTTCAACCGCAACTTCGAGGGACGTAGCGGCACTAAGGACGGACAGATCTATCTGGTGTCTCCCGAGACCGCGGCGATCTCGGCGATCACGGGCGTATTCACCGACCCGAGAACGATAGGCGAAATGCCTCCCTACATAATGCCCGAGAAATTCCTCATAAACGATAACATGGTAACCCCGCCCGCGTCGGAATCCGAGGCTCCGTCGGTCGAGGTGCTGAGAGGCCCGAACATCAAGCCGTTCCCCGTAAACAAGCCGCTCGCAGAGACTATCGAAAGCGGAGTTACCCTGAAGGTCGGCGACAACATCACCACCGACCACATCATGCCCGCGGGCGCGAAAATACTTCCGCTGCGGTCGAATATCCCCGCGATCTCGGAATACTGCTTCACGGTATGCGACGAGACCTTCCCCAAACGCGCCAAAGAAGCGGGAACCTCGATCATCGTAGGCGGCACAAATTACGGTCAAGGCTCTTCGAGAGAACACGCGGCGCTGGCTCCGCTCTATCTCGGTGTTAAGGCGATAATCTGCAAGAGCTTCGCGAGGATCCACCGCCAGAATCTCATAAACAACGGAATTCTCCCGCTGGAATTCGCAAACGAAAGCGATTACGACAAAATAAATCAGGGCGACGAGCTTGTAATAGCGAACATCCGCGAGATAATCGAAAAGAACGGCAAGATAGTTGTCGAAAACAAGACAAAGGGCTTCTCGTTTGAGGTGAAGTG
>JAFLUD010000076.1 GCA_022508965.1 Oscillospiraceae bacterium | reverse complement strand
AAGTCGGTCAGTCAGGGCAAGAAAACCAAAAAGGGCGAAACAATGCCGCTCAGCGGGTTGATGTTTTGCGCCGATTGCGGAGAGAAAACGCCGCCTTGAAGAGTTAAAAACGCTTATCCCCTCAATTTATGAGGATAAAGTGCTTGGCAAAATCCCCGAGGAGGTTTGTGTGAACTTGCTTGAAAAGTATCAGGCGGAACAGAAGCAGCTTACTGAAGAAGTCGAGCAGCTTGAAACAAAGCTCAACGCCGTAAAACAGGACGAGGACGATGTTGAGGAATTCATTAAGCGGTTAAAGAGGTACACGGATGTACAGGAGCTTACGCGCTAGATGTGCTTGGAGCTGGTAGAGTACATAACCGTTGATGAATACGCCAAAGACAGACCGCGCGAGATCCACATCTACTACAGGCTGCTCGAAAAGCCGCTACCGCACAAGAAATTCTTAGAAGTGGACAAAACAACAAAAATCGACTAACCAAGCGGTTTCAGAAGATTTTAGAATTGTTTGACCTTTTGAGAGGTTGAATACTATTTACCGTGAACTGTCAACTGAAAAAAATCTCCCCTAAAGCGATTGCCTTAGGGGATTTTTTTATCTGTTTTCGATCATGTGAACATCCAATTGGTTGAACGGGATCTCGATGTTGTTTTCGATGAACGCCGCGCAAACCTGCTCGGTCAGATCGAAGAACACATCCCAGTAGTCGGCGGTCTTGCACCAGGGGCGCGCGGTGATGATGATACCGCTCGATCCGTGCTCCATCATGCGAACGGCAGCGGGCTTGTCCTTGATGACCATCGGGTGAGCGTCCATAACGCCGAGAATGATCTTCTGCGCGGTAGGGAAGTCGTCGTTGTAGGAAATGGAGAATGTAAGATCGACGCGTCGGGTGTCGTTGCAGGTGTTGTTGACAACAGTCGCGTTTATCGCAAGTCCGTTGGGAATAAATACCGCCTGATTGGTGTGGGTCTCCAGTCTCGTATGGATTATGGAAATGGAAGAGACGGTTCCCTCAACGCCGTTGGAAACGATGTAGTCTCCAACCTTAAACGGCTTCGATATCATCAGCAGAAATCCGCCTGCGACGTTAGAAAGCGAACTTTGCAGCGCAAGACCGATCGCCACGCCCGCCGTACCGATAACGGCAATGATCGAGGTCGCGGGAACTCCCAGAATATTGAGAACGATCGTTACAAGCAGGGTATAAAGCACGATCTTTACCATCTGCGAGGTGAACTTGGTTACCGTAAGCTCGAGCTTCGATCTCTTAAGTCCCCTTGAAAGCAGCTTCAACGAGAGCTTGGTGAAAATGATCCCGACCACCAGAACTAAGATCGCGAAAAGAATTGTCGGAATAGCGTTCAGTATGGAATTCCACATCTTTTCGAAAAACTGCCCCAGTATCGAGAAGGTCTCCTCCGGCTTGCTTACGATCTCCTGGACAGTGTCGCCGAGAGTAGGCTCGTGTTCCGCACCGGAAGCGGCGTCCGCAGCGGAATCTGACGCCTCAGCCAGAAATGTCAATAAATCAATCATTTAAACTCCTTTTCAAACGCATCCACAACGGCGTCCGCGTCCGCGTCGCGAATGAGCACCGAGATCTCGTCAACGCCCGTAGTGATCATCAAGATCATAGCGTCCAGGCGATTGAGGATCTCAAAAACCCGCGCCGCAAAGCCGATAGTCTCGGTCATTTCGCCCGTTTTGATAACGATTTTCCTGTTGGAACCGTTGATCATCGGAGACACTCCGCCCATCTCTTTCAGCTTTTTCACAAGTCCCACCAGCTTCGGCATATCGTCGTCGCTCATAGTAAATCCGAAGCTGAATATTTCGGAGGTGGGAGCCGTCATCGAGATCATATCAACGTTGATCCCCGCCCCCGCAACGATTCTGAGGGTGTCCTCCATAATGGTTTTGTTCAGCGGAACGTTGTTGAACGACACCGCCGAAACGTTTTCGCTAACCTCAAGCTTCATATTGATCCTCCTTGATAAGATCGCTCATATTGTACATTCCCGCGGGTTTTCCGCTGAGGAAAACCGCCGCGTTTACAGCGCCCGCCGCGAAAACCTCTCTCGACTGCGCCGAATGGGACAGCGTTATCACCTCGTCGTGACCCGCGAAGATGATGTCGTGTTCGCCGACGATAGTTCCGCCGCGAACCGCGTGCATTCCTATCTCGTCCTTTCCGCGCGGTTTTCTGACAGAATGGCGGTCGTAGACGAAGTGCTTGGAATTTTGAAGCTCCTCGTTTATCGCCTCGGCAAGCATTATCGCCGTGCCGGAGGGAGCGTCCATTTTGCGGTTGTGATGCTTCTCGACGATCTCGATATCGAATTGATCTCCGAGAATTTGCGCCGCTTTTTTCGCAAGCTCAGCAAGCAGGTTTATTCCAAGCGACATATTAAAGGTGAAGAACACGGGTATCTGCGCCGAAGCGGCAGTTATCTGCGCGCGTTCCTCGTCGGAGTAGCCCGTGGTGGCGATCACCGCGGGAACGTTGTTCATCTTGCAGTAGGACAGCAGATCCGAAAGCGCGGAGGGGTGCGAAAAGTCAATGATGACATCGGGCTTTTCGGGCAGCTCAAACACGCTTTTATACACGGGAAACCCGCCGTATTCTTCGCCCAATTTGTCGATGCCCGCGATTATCTCACAGTCGCCGCGTTCGTTCACCAGAGCCGCGATAACGCGTCCCATGCGCCCGCAAGCGCCGGTTACAGCTATTTTTACCATTTGTAAGTCCCTTTCGTTGGTTTTACTTAAGGAAATCACTCGACAATAATTGTGCGGTATTGCCTTAAACCTTATTTACAAGTCCCAGCGGCTCCATGACCGCGCGTAATTTCGCGACCATATCCTCGGTCATCGAGCAGAGCGGCAGACGGCATTCTCCCGCCTTAAAGCCCATGATGTTCAGCGCTTCCTTTACGGGAATGGGATTCACGTCCATAAACATCGCCTTGTCGAGCGCGAGCAGCTTTTTCTGAAGCTCCAAAGCCTCCTCGTGCCTGCCCTCGAGGAACAGCGTGATGATGTCGTGCTTTTCTTTAGGAACAATGTTCGAGGAAACGGAGATAAGTCCCTTTCCGCCGAGCGCCAGACAGCACAGCGCCTCGTCGTCGTTGCCGGAGTAGATATCAAGATCGGTGTACGCGGAAAGCGCCATGACCGTCGCCATATTTGAGGAAGCCTCCTTAACGGCGGTGATGTTCGGGTGCTTTGCAAGCTCGATGTAGGTATCGACCGCGATATTCACGCCCGTTCTCGAGGGAACGTTGTAAAGCATATTCGGTATGGAAACGCTGTCCGCGATAGCGGTGAAGTGCTTTACAAGTCCTCTTTGAGAAGCCTTGTTGTAATACGGGGTAACCTGCAAAAGAGCGTCCGCGCCGAGCCTTTCGGCTTCCTTGGAAAGCTCCACGGCATAAGCGGTGTCGTTGCTGCCAGCGCCCGCGATAACGGGAACGCGGCGGTTAATGTGCTGTATGCCGAAGCGCAGCACCTCAACGTGTTCCTCGTCGGTCATGGCAGCAGATTCGCCTGTGGTGCCGCAGATAACGATGCCGTCGATGGAATTGTCTATCTGATAGTCGATAAGCCGCGCGAATTCCTCATAATTGATACTGCCGTCCGAGTTCATCGGAGTGGCGATCGCGGTAGCGCAGCCCGTGAATATAGGTTTACTCATTAAAATAACCTCCCGTCGCAATTGACAATGTACAATTGACAATTGACAATTTCGGTGCGCCTTCGGCGCTTATTTAAATTTGTCCGCGAAGCGGACACCTTAATTGTCAATTGTCAATTTTCAATTGTCAATTATCAAAGTATCCCTTCGCCGCCAGCAGCTCTGCCATTTCGACCGCGCCGCCCGCAGCGCCTCTGAGGGTGTTATGGGACAGGCAGACGAACTTGTAGTCATACTGCGTGTCGGGGCGCAGACGTCCGATGGAGACCGCCATACCGCCCTCAAGATTTCTGTGGAGCTTCGCCTGCGGGAAGTTCTCCTCCTCAAAGTAGTTGAGGAACTGCTTCGGCGCGGAGGGGAGCTTAAGCTCCTGCGGCTCCGCGGAATATTCCGCCCATATCTTCTTGATCTCCTCGATAGAGGGCTTGTTCTCAAATCTTACGAACACCGCCGCGAAGTGACCGTTCGACACGGGAACTCTCAGGCACTGCGTCGTGATAGACGGCTTCTCGCACTTGACGATCTCGCCGCCCCGAATCTCGCCCCATACCTTCAGCGGCTCCTGCTCGGACTTTTCCTCCTCGCCGCCGATAAAGGGAATGAGGTTGTCGACCATTTCGGGCCAGGTCTCAAAGGTTTTGCCTGCGCCGGAAATTGCCTGATAAGTGCAGGCGAGAATTTCCGTAATGCCGAACTTGCGAAGCGGCGAAAGCGCGGGAACATAGCTCTGGATCGAGCAGTTGGATTTTACGGAAATGAATCCGCGCTTAGTGCCGAGGCGTTTTCTCTGGGAATCAATGATAGCCGCGTGATCGGCGTTTACCTCGGGGATTATCATGGGAACGTCCGCGGTAAATCTGTGCGCCGAGTTATTGGACATAACGGGGCACTCGGCTTTAGCGTATTTTTCCTCGAGAGCCTTTATCTCGTCCTTTTTCATATCCACCGCGCAGAACACGAAATCCACCTTAGAAGCGATCTCGTCAACGTCCGCGGAAGCGTCGTTTACAATGATGTTCGCCATGCTTTCGGGCAGAGGGGTATCCATATACCAGCGCTCGCCGACGGCGTCCTTGTAGGTTTTTCCCGCGGAGCGCGGCGAAGCCGCCAGCACGGTTACTTTAAACCACGGATGATTTTCGAGAAGCGTAGCAAACCGCTGTCCCACCATACCCGTAGCTCCGATAATTCCGACCTTGTACTGTTCTTTCATAAGTCTACCTTCCTTTTGTTGGAACTTGTTCTCACAGCCGCTCGGGCTATGAGAACAAGCTCTGATTAATAAAAATAGCCGATGAGGCTATCATCGGCAAACCAGGCTCTATCACCAAATACTAATTACTAATAACTAATAACCAGCAACTATATGGATAGCGCTCCATCAAGCAAGTCGATGACAGTCGTACGCCTGTTCGACGTAAGACCGGATATGCGCACCTCGGAATACGCACTCCTCGGCGGTATTGCCTTTCGCGCCGCGCTCTCCGAAAAGTCTGACGTACCTTTTAAAGTACGCCGCCGCGCTACTGATCGTTACCGCACCTCTATCTAGGAACATTGTAACATATTATAACAGTTTTGTCAATAGCTGCGCCCGAATAATTCGGAAAAAATCCGCGCCTTTTGGTAAATACTTTTGGTTATTATGTCAAGTGGAATGTTCTGATAGTTTATGGTATAATAGTTACTAGTAGCTAGTTGTGAAGGATCGGGCGTTGTTCGGCTTTTTCACATTGTTTGATTTTAAACAACCGGTAACTAGCTACCGGCTGCTAAAAACTAATAACTATCAGGTGACAGTATGTTAAAAAGCGACTTTTATTACGATCTTCCCGAGGAGCTGATAGCGCAGACTCCGTTGGAGCCGCGCGACAGCTCGCGGCTTATGAAGATAGACCGCCAAAGCGGCGAAATTATCCACGACCGCTTTTACAGTATATGCAGTTACCTCAAAAAAGGTGACTTGCTGGTGATGAACGACAGCCGTGTTTTCCCCGCGAGAATTTACGGTACCAAGCGCGAAACGGGCGTTCCTGTGGAATTTTTGCTGTTAAAGCGCCGTTCGCTCGACGAGTGGGAGACGATGGTGCGCCCCGGACGGCGCTTAAAGCCGGGGACGACGGTGGATTTCCCCGAGGGATTGTCCGCGGAGATCCTCGACAACGCGGACGGAGGAAACAGGATCGTGCGTTTTTCGTATGACGGGGAATTCTTCGATATTCTCGACAGGATAGGACAGATGCCGCTGCCGCCGTACATCACCGAAAAGCTCCAAAACAACGACCGCTACAACACGATCTATTGCCGCGAGACAGGCTCCGCCGCCGCTCCCACAGCGGGACTGCATTTCACCGAACGCGAGTTCGAGCAGGCGCGGTCACTGGGAGTTGATACGGCATATGTAACGCTCCATGTTGGCTTGGGAACCTTCCGCCCCGTCAAGGAGGAGGATATTCTCAAACACAAAATGCACACCGAGCATTATGAGATACCGCCCTCGACCGCCGAGAAGATAAAGGAATGTAAAGCGCGCGGCGGGCGCGTTATCGCCGTGGGAACCACCTCCTGCCGAACGCTCGAAAGCGCAGCGCAGACGGGCAAGCTCTCCGACGACACAAGTATATTTATCTACCCGGGCTATGAATTCAAGTGCATCGACGGGCTGATAACCAATTTCCACCTCCCCGAAAGCACGCTGATAATGCTGGTAAGCGCTTTTTTGGGGCGCGAGAAGACCCTCGCCGCCTACAAGACCGCCATAGAAGAGCGCTATCGCTTTTTCTCATTCGGCGATTGTATGCTGATAGTTTAGTAGGGAGTAGAGATCAGTTTGAAGGAAGGCTATGAAATGATAATAGACGCTCACGCACATATATTCCCCGATAAGATAGCCGCAAAGGCTTCCGACGGGATAAGCGATTTTTACGGGGGAATGAAGGTGCGTTTTGACGGCACGCTTGACGCTCTCTTCCGCGAGGGAGAGTCGGCGGGGGTAACGCGGTTTATCGTGCAGTCGGTGGCGACCGTCCCCGCGCAGGTAACCGCGATAAATAACTTTATTTCCGAGAGCGTTCGGAAGTTCCCCAAAAAGCTCATCGGCTTCGGCGCTATGCACCCCGATTTCCCGGAGATCGAAAAAGAAGTCGAACGCATCATTTCGCTCGGACTTAAGGGAATAAAGCTACACAGCGATTTTCAGCAGTTCAATATCGACGACGAACGCGCGTTCCCGATATACGAAGCAGCCGAGGGGAGACTTCCGATACTGTTCCACCTCGGCGATCCCCGCTATGATTTTTCCACCCCCGAGCGGCTGATGAACGTAGTTAAGAAGTTCCCGAGGCTCACGGTCATCGGAGCGCATTTCGCGGGCTGGTCGATGTGGGACAGAGCCGTCGAGCTGTTTCAGCACAGCGGCATCTACACCGACTGTTCCAGCTCCTTGTACGCGATGACGCCCGAGCACGCTGCCGAGCTTATCCGCAAGATCGGCGCGGACAGAGTCATGTGGGGAACCGATTACCCGATGTGGAGCGCCCGCGACGAGCTGGAGCTTTTCGCGAAGGTGCCTCTTACCGACGAGGAACGCGAGCTGATCCTCTATAAAAACGCTTTGCGCCTATTGAACGTGTGATATAGAAGTATCTTACGAATCGAGCATCGACCTTTGGTAGCGTTCAACGTGTGGAACGAAATACCAAAGGCGGCTCGCCTTAGGGGAAAATTTTTGAAAATTCCCCTTGACAAATTCTCGGATATAAAGTATAATAATAATGCAAGCTAAGGCAACACCGCACAAAGATTGTGCGGCAGTTGCGTCGGCAGATTTTTCGCCAGATTGTCCAAAACGACGAAGTAATACTGACGTATTTCGAGGAGTTTTGGGCAAAGATGGCGGAAAAGATGCAAGCAAATGCCGTACAAAGCGCAAAGCGCGGTCTTTGTGCGGTGTTGCCTTAAATCAGACCGGCGGAAGCTCCAAAGGAATGTGGGTTTGCGGAAAACTGACGGCAAAATTTTATTGAGCCGAAAGACTGCGATAATGGTATTTTAAGCGCAAATAAGCGCATTATAATTTCGTTATGCGTCTCTCGTCTCGGGGGCGCGTATTTGTTTTTGGGAACAAATCGCGCTCGTGAAAGGACGGCGTTTATGGAAAAAGAAAACCGCGTCGCGATAATCTCAATGATAATCGAAAACGACGAAAGCGTTACGGAAGTGAATTCTCTGCTGCACGTTTACAGGAAGTACATCAAGGGCAGGATGGGAGTTCCGTATACCGAGCGCGGGCTGAATATCATAAGCGTTGTCATGGACGCTCCCGAGGACGCTATTTCCGCTTTGTCGGGGAAGCTGGGAAGACTTCGCGGGGTAACGTCCAAAGCGGTGTACTCAAAAAAATGATCGGGACACCTCTTAAAAACCTTGTTTGAAGGAAAATCGACATAGCACGCCGTCTACTGCGTCAAACCTCCTTGCACGCATTATGCGCCTACGGCGCAAAACGCTGCATACAGCCTTGCTTCGTCGGC
>JAFLUD010000075.1 GCA_022508965.1 Oscillospiraceae bacterium | reverse complement strand
TCTGCGAAAAATCGCCTCGAAATACGCAAAATCTGCTGCGAAATCTGCGCACTTCCAGATACTAAACAGGCTCTAAACCGGCCTGTCAAAAAGCCCGCTTTCTCTGATGTACGGCAGCAGCGTAAACAGCTTTAGCAGCCTCAGCGCGGAATCTATTTTCGAGCGGTTTTCTTCCCGTAAAAGCGGCTTGAGCGCCAGCAAGAAGCGCTCGTTGTCGTCGGGCTGGTTGAGCGACTCGAACAGCCCCAGCATCCGAACCAGCATCTCGGGATCCAGTCCCGAAAACAGCCCCTCCGATTCCTCGGGAGCGCATTTTTCATCTCGTTCGCCGTGAAATTCGTTATCGTTATCGTCATCGTCCTCCGTGAGCACACGGAGAATGTCCTCGATATTATCCATGTGCCGCTCCTTTCAAGATGTTAACGCTTTCCTAAAATTCCCATGACCTCGTCGGGGGTGGACGCTTTCTTGAGCTTTTTCATAAGCTCCTCGTTTGCCAGAACCGCGCGCAGCTTTTCCTTGTCGGACTTGGAAAGGCTCGCCGAAAGCGCTTTTACATCTCCGCTTTCGAGGGTCTTTTTCAGCTTTTCCGGGGAAGTCCCCAGCTTGCGGCTCGCGGCGTCTACTAGCTTCTCGAAATTACTGTCGTTCATTGTCAAGTTCCTCCCGTCAGTTATATTATATTTGTAACAATTTACAAAAATTTCTCAAAACCCCTTTTATTTTCGCGGAAACTATGGTATAATTAGAATAACGTTATAGCCGTGCAGCAATTAGTGAACAACGTTCTTCCACATAACGCTGGGAAAACCCGCGCCGGCTCGGCGCTATTATATAACACACGCTTTTCCCATTTTTTGGGGAATAAGCAGCGGTGCTCGCCGCCGCGGAAAGGTCGGTTCTATGAAAATACTTGTTGTTTCGGACACTCATAAAAACTACGCGGTATTAAAAAGCGCGGTGGAAAGCAACATGGACGCCGATGTCGTGATCCATCTCGGCGACGGGGAACACGAGTTCCTTGACGTCAGCAGGGATTATCCGCAAAAGGCGATGGTCTATGTCGGCGGCAACTGCGACTTCGGACAGCACGAGCTTACGCACATCGTACATGCCTGCGGTTATAAGATATTCTGCTGTCACGGGCACGAGTATCACGTCCACAACGGACTGGAGCTGTTAGTCTCCGAAGCCCGCAAAAACGGCTGTAAGATCGCGCTTTTCGGGCACACCCACCTCTACCGCACCGAGATTATCGACGGAGTTTTCGTGATGAATCCCGGAAGCCTCGATTCCCCGAGAAATCACAACAAGCCGACCTTCGGCGTGATCGAGCTTGACCGTTCGGGCGATATCAAGATGAACATTTTCGCGGTGGAGAATTAATGGTAAACGTTATTTACTTGAACGTGACGGATTCCACAAATAACTACTTAAAAGCGCATTGCAGCGAGCTTTCCGACGGCACGACCGTAACCGCCGAGCGCCAGAGCGCAGGCCGCGGACGCCGCGGACACGGCTGGTCGACAAACGCGGAAATGCTCCCGCTGTCGGTGCTGCTGAAAGACCCGCCCGAGCGCGAAACGCTTACCGCGCGCGTGGGGCTTGCCGTATGCGACGCTATCGGGAAAATGTACGAAGCTCCCCCAAAAATCGGCATAAAATGGCCTAACGACATAATTGCCGCAGATCGCAAGGTCTGTGGTATTTTATGCGAGAGCGTCTTTTTTGGTGACAACGTAAGCGTAATTTGCGGTATCGGCGTGAATCTTTCGCAGAGTGAGGAGTATTTCCGCAACGAAGATCTCCCCCACGCAGGCTCGCTGCTGACGACTACGGGGGCTGTCCCCGAGCGCGACAGGCTGCTGCGCGAGATCGCCGCATCGGTCGCAAGGCGCGCCAAAATGCCGTTTTCCGAGTGTTATGAGGAATACAAGTCCAGTCTTGTAAATCTTGGGAAAACGGTTAGGATAATCGGCGCGAACGGCGAGCGCACGGCTTTCGCCGAGGACGTCGCTCAAAACGGATTTCTGATATGCCGCGACGAGAACGGCTTGTTCGAGGTGAATTCAGGCGAGGTGAGCGTTCGCGGCGAGAACGGATATATTTAACGGTTATATTCAGAGGTGTTTTTATGTTTGAAAAGGAATTTAAAGTGATGCTCACCGAAGAGCAGTACGAAAAGCTCCGCGCGGCATATACCTGGGACGAGGAATTTCTCCAGATAAACCACTATTACGACACGCCCGATCTGCGGCTTGCGGGAGAGCACATAACATGCCGCGTCCGCGAGATAGCGGGGGAGTTCTTTCTGCAGCTTAAGCTACCCACCCACAGGGATTTCATACGCGTAGAGCAGTTCAAACAGCTCGACGGCGTTCCCGAGAGCGTTTCCGCGGAACAGTTAAAAGAGCTTACGGCTTTGGAGCTGCCGCAGGTCAAGCTGCTTGGAAAGCTCGCCACAACGCGTTCTGTAAAGCGGTTTGACGGCACGGAAATAGACCTCGACAAAAGCGAGTATTTCGGGATAACCGATTATGAGGCGGAGATAGAGTTCACCGACGAAGCCAAAGCCAGACAGCTCCTCGGCGAGATCACCGAAACGCTCGGAATAACCCCGAATTCCGATGTCTGCACCGGCAAGGTGCGCAGATTCATGCAAGAATACAAAAAAACGTCCCTTGAATAATCAAGGGACGATTAAATTTGACACAAAATGAGAAAGTTTTTTGAAGGGGGTCCGGGGGAAACTTTTTCGAAAAAAAGTTTCCCCCGGCTTACTCTCACTCCGACAACTTCTTGCGGATATAATCCTGGATAGCCTTGGGCGAAGCCGCGCCCTTAAGCGCCTTGTTCGCCTGCCCCATGAAGAACCCGAATACCTTCTGATCGCCCGACTTATACTGCTCGACGGCTTTGGGGTTGTTGGCGATTATCTCGTCCACAACAGCCGCGAGGGCGCCGCTGTCCTCCTTTATCCAGAGGTCGTCGCGGTCGGCGATGGACTTGGGGTCGCCGCCGTTTTCGATCATCTCGCGGAGGATGGTCTTGGCGTTCGCCTGGGAAACCTTGTCGTTCTGCATAAACTCAACAAGCTGCGCGAATTCTTTGCCGCCGAATTTCAGCGCGTCCATATCCGCCTCGCCGAGATTGATACGGCGCATAAGCTCCACGATAATATAATTCGCGACCGCTTTGGGATTGTTGTATTCGGCGATCGCCGCGTCGAAAAAGTCGCATATACGCTTGTCTCCGACGATGATGTCCGCATCCGCTTTTTTGATTGAGAATTCCTCAACATAACGCCTAACGCGCTGCTCGGGAAGCTCGGGGATAGACTCGCGGATGGCGTCGAGTTCCTCTTCGGTGAATAAGATAGGCGGAATATCGGGGTCGGGGAAATAGCGGTAGTCGTGCGCGTCCTCCTTGGAACGCATAGCGACAGTCTCGCCAGTCTGCTCGTTGAAACGGCGCGTCTGCTGAATAACGCGCTCGCCGTTATCGAGCAATTCCTCCTGGCGCTCTATTTCAGCCTCGATAGCGCGCGCGATAGCCTTCAGAGAATTGAGGTTCTTAAGCTCGGTGCGCGTTCCCAATTCGTTGGAACCCTTGGGAGCGATGGAGATATTCACGTCGCAGCGGATGGAGCCTTGCTCCATCTTGCAGTCGCAGATGCCTGCGTATTGCAGCAGCAGCTTTATCTTCTCGAAGAACGCTATCACCTCGTCGGCACTGTGGAAATCAGGCTCGGTAACTATCTCGATAAGCGGGATACCGCAGCGGTTGTAGTCGGCGAGAGAAATGCGGTTTACGTCGTCGTGGACCAGCTTTCCCGCGTCCTCTTCGAGGTGGATCCGGTTGATCCTGATAACCTTGTCCTCGCCGTTTACGTTTACGTCAACGTGCCCCGAAAGGCACACCGGGCGCGGCATCTGCGATATCTGATACGCCTTGGGAAGATCGGGGTAGAAGTAGTTCTTTCTGTCCCATTTCGTAAAGCGCGAGATGTCGCAGTTCATCACATATCCCGCCTTGATGATGTATTCTACGGCTTTTTGGTTGAGAACGGGAAGCGTTCCGGGAAGTCCGCTGCAAACGGGGCAGCAGCGGGAGTTTGGTTCTCCGCCGAACTCCGCCGAGCAGGTGCAGAATACCTTGGAATTTGTGAGCAATTCCGCGTGGATTTCAAGACCCATTGTAGGATAATATTGACTCATTTCGGCACCCCCTTACAGCTTCGGCGAGACGGGCACGAAGCCCTGCTCGAACGCGTCGGCTACCTGCAAAACGGTCGCTTCGTCAAAGCGCTTTCCGATGATCGACATTCCGATTGGAAGCCCCCCGTCCGCGGTGTAACCGCAGGTGGTGGAAATTCCCGGCAGCTTCGCGATATTCACCGTGACCGTGCAGATATCCGCCTGATACATCTTTACGGGATCGTTGTCCTGCGCGCCGATCTTGTACGCGGGCGTAGGAGCGGTCGGCGTGAGAATTACGTCCGCCTGCTCGAAAATGTCGTTGTATTCCTTGATTATTTCCTGCTTCAAAGCGAGCGCCTTTTTGTAGTAGGCGTCGTAATAGCCCGAAGACAGAGCGTAGTTCCCCAAGAGAATACGGCGCTTTACTTCTTCGCCAAAGCCCTTTGAACGGCTGTCGCGGATGAGCTCTTCGTAAGTACGTCCCTCGCCGCGGAAGCCGTATTTTATGCCGTCAAAGCGCGAGAGGTTGGAAGCCGCCTCCGCACAGGCAATGAGGTAGTACGCGGGAATAGCGTACTTAAGCCCCGGCATCGAGCATTCCACCAAAACCGCGCCCTGCTTTTCCAGCTCCTTTGCGGCATCGGTAACGCACGCTCTTACGTTGTCGTCAACGCCCTCGTAGAACTCCTTCGGCAGAGCGATCTTCATTCCTTTGATCGGCTGCCCGAGCTTTTCGGTGAAATCTGGAGTATCGACCTTTGCGGAGGTCGCGTCGTGCCTGTCATAGCCGCAGATCGCGTTCAGCATAATAGCGCAGTCGCGCGCGTCGTTGCAGATAGGACCTATCTGGTCAAGCGAGCTTGCGAACGCCACCAGCCCGTAGCGCGAGACACGCCCGTAGGTGGGCTTTATCCCCGTAACCCCGCAAAACGACGAGGGCTGACGGATAGAACCGCCCGTGTCGCTTCCCAAAGCCGCGGGAGCGAGCGAAGCCGCCACAACTGCCGCACTGCCGCCCGAAGAGCCGCCCGGAACGCGCTCGAGGTCGTAGGGGTTTTTCGTTTTGGCGAACGCCGACGTCTGCGTAGAACCGCCCATCGCGAACTCGTCCATAGACGCGCGCCCCAGCAGAACGTAGCCCTGCTCGTTCAATTTCTCGATGACCGTTGCGTTGTACGGCGGAATGAAATTCTCCAGCATACGCGAAGCGCAGGTAGTCCGCACGCCGTCGATGCAGATGTTGTCCTTGACAGCGAGGGGGATCCCCGTAAGCGCCGAGGCCTTGCCCGCGTCGATTATCTTCTGAGCGTTTTCCGCGTCGGAAAGCGCTTTTTCTTTAGTAACGGTGATGTATGACAGCAGCCTGCCGTCCTTTTCCTCGATCTGCTTGAGATATTCTTTGCAAAGCTCCGCCGCGCCTATTTCCTTTGCGTCGAGAGCCTTTCTCAGATCGCGTATTTTAGCTCTTGTAAGCTCCATAAAAACCTCCTGTTTTTAATTGATAATGTAAAATTGATAATTGACAATTTCGGTGTCGGCTCCGCCGACGGATTCAAATACGCGCCGAAGGCGCAACCCAAATTCTCAATTGTCCATTATAAATTATCAATTGTTTACTCTACGACTTTGGGAACGACATAGCAGCCGTCGGTGTTTTCCGCGTTGGAAAGCAGCTTTTCCGCGGGGAACGACTCCTCCGCGACATCCTCTCGCGTATCCCCGAAGCGTATCTCGTTGCCGTCCTTGGTGTCGTCGTAGGTGAGGTCAAAGGACTTTATCTCGTCCATAAGTCCGATAATATCGCCCATTTCTCCCATGACCTTCTGCAAGCCCGCCTCGTCGTAATTCAGCTTTGAAAGCTCGCAGAGATGCTCGATGGTTTTAAGTTCTATCGCCATAGCCCGTTTCCTTTCTTTTTTAAATAATAACAACATAATGATATTATAGCCCATTTTCCTAAATTTTTCAAGGGAATTTTGACATTTTTTTCTTTTTGGTGGAATTCACGAAATTTTTGCAGTATCAACTCCCGCGTTCTTGCAAAAACACAAAATCCTCGGGGAACGGCTCAAAACGGCGGGATATAACGCACAGACAATTCTCAATTGCGCAATAAAACCACCCCGTCCGCCGCAAAAATGAAAGTTTTCGGGAAAAATCTTGCAAAAACCCTTGACAAATAAAAAACAAAGTGCTATAATAACAGTTGACAGTGTACAGTAAAGAGCAAACAGTAAACTGTCAACTGTAAATTAAGAGGTGAATTTCATTATGTTACAAAGAGAGGGAGAGACCAGGATCCCCGCGGGCTGTGCGATCTCGGGCTTCATAAACAGAAGCGGCAGGCGCACAAACGGCGGAGTTATCGTGAATTCGATCGGGTGTATGCACGAGCGTTCAAACGGTTTGGGAGGCGGCTTTGCGGGGTACGGCATCTACCCCGAGTATAAGGATCAGTATGCGCTGCACGTTTTCTACGATTCGCCAGAGGCGAGGGTGAAAGCGGAGGCGTTTTTAGACCGCCACTTCGACGTGGTGAATCTTTCGAGAATTCCCGTCCGCAAGAATCCCAACATAACCGACGAGCCGCTTATCTGGCGGTATTTCGTAAACCCGCTGCCCACGAAATTGCAGGACAGCCAGCTTGACGAGCGCACCTTCGTCGCGAAATGCGTTATCAAGATAAACGACAAGATCGACGGCGCGTATGTGTTCTCAAGCGGAAAGAACATGGGCGTATTCAAGGCGGTCGGCTACCCCGAGGACGTCGGCGACTTTTACAGATTGGAAGAATACGACGGCTGGGCTTGGACTGTCCACGGACGTTATCCGACGAACACCCCCGGCTGGTGGGGCGGCGCGCATCCGTTCTCGCTGCTGGACTACACGATAGTCCACAACGGCGAGATCTCCTCTTATGACGCCAACCGCCGCTTTATCGAGATGTTCGGCTATAAGTGCAATCTGCTCACCGATACAGAGGTAATCACATACATAATCGACTACCTCCACAGACGGCTTCAAATGCCGCTTGAGGATGTGGCAAAGGTAATAGCGTCGCCGTTCTGGAGCGAGCTTGAATCGGGGAAATTCTCCCCCGAAGACACCGAAAAGTTCCGTCATTTCAGAAACGTTTATTCCAGCCTTCTGATCACGGGACCTTTCTCGATAATCCTCGGCTTCAATAACGGAATAATGGCGCTTAACGACCGCTTAAAGCTGCGTTCTATGGTGGCTGCCGAAAAGGGCGACACGGTTTTCATTTCCTCCGAGGAATGTTCTATAAGGACTATGTGCCCCGACGTTGACAGGATATGGAGCCCGCGCGGCGGCGAGCCGATAATCGTAACTCTTGACAAGGGGGTGGGCTAAGTGGCTGTAAATTATATGAATCCTCTTTTTGAGGTAGTAAGGGACAACGACAAGTGCATAAGATGCCGCGTGTGCGAGCGTCAGTGCGCGAACGAGGTACATAAATACGATCCCGATCCGGATAGAATGTACGCCGATGAGATGACCTGCGTCGATTGCCAGCGCTGCGTGTGCCTGTGCCCCGTGGGAGCGCTTAAGATCCGCCCCAACGAGAATAAATTCCGCGAGAACGCCAACTGGTCTCAGCAGGTGATGACCGAGGTCTACAAGCAGGCAGACAGCGGCGGAGTATTGCTTTCCGCAATGGGAACTCCCAAGGACTATCCCGTTTACTGGGACAAAATCCTCTTAAACGCCTCGCAGGTAACAAACCCGCCTATCGACCCGCTCCGCGAGCCTATGGAGACCAAGAGCTTTCTGGGCAAGAAGTCCCAGTCAATCTCTTATGATGAGAACGGCAAGGCGCATTTTGAAAAGACGCCCTATCTGGAGCTTGACGTGCCGATAATGTTCTCGGCGATGAGCTTCGGCTCTATCTCGAAGAACGCCCACGAGAGCTTAGCCAGAGCCGCCGAAGAGCTGGGAACCTTCTACAATACCGGCGAGGGCGGTTTGCACGAGGATTTCTACAAATACGGCGCGAACACTATCTGTCAGGTAGCTTCGGGACGCTTCGGCGTGTTCAAAGGCTATCTTGACGCGGGCGCGGCTATCGAGATAAAAATGGGACAGGGCGCAAAGC
>JAFLUD010000074.1 GCA_022508965.1 Oscillospiraceae bacterium | reverse complement strand
CCCACAAAGATCTCGGGCACCTGCGGGCGGCTTATGTGCTGTTTGAAATACGAGCAGAACTGCTATGAGGATTTCCTGCGGACTACCCCCAAGGTGGGCGCGTACGTTGAAACGCCCGAGGGACGCGGCGTTGTCGAGGAAACGAATCTTCTCACGGGAATTCTCAAAATAAAACTGGACAAAAAGCCCGACGTTCCGCTTGTGATAAATAAAGAGGAAGTCCGCGTCATAAAGGACGGCAAGATACGCGTTGACCGCGACGAGATGAAGGCGCTTAAAAAGCTCGAGGAAAATTAAATGAAATGAGGAGACTGCTGGCAACTATCTTCACGGGTTGGGACAGCGTTTTTGACGTTATCCCGACTGTGGTTATCGTGGCGATTATCTACTGGTTTTCCCGAAGAAAAAAGCATAAAAAACAGTTCGGCGAGGATTTTAAGGAAGTGCGCAGAAAGGCGCGGTTAAACGAAATTATTCGGCTGCTGTTTGTCTGCTACATCACAGGCTTGGCGTGTATGACCTTATTTCCGGTCTATTTTTGGGGCGCTATTATTAATTTGGATATTAATTATCTTTTCAGCTCCCATTATTCAAGCTGGCACTTTTCTTATATTCCCGAAATCTGGACGTTTATAACAGACAGAAATCTTTTGCCCATGAAATTATGGCTAAAAGATTTTTTGGGTATGGCTTTGAACGTTGTTCTTTTCGTTCCATTGGGCTTTGCCTTGCCGTTTGTGTGGAAGAAAGCGAGCTTTTTGATAACTGCTCTTATAGGGCTTGCCGGCACTGTTTTTATAGAACTCGTTGTTCAGCCGTTTATAAGCCGCGATCCCACCATCGACGACATCATCTGCAACACACTGGGAACGGTCATCGGGTATCTGCTGTATCTGCTGATAAAGAAGATCTTCCCGAGATTCACCGAGAAATGCAAAACACCCGTTTTGGACGCAAACAAAAAGAGCCTTGCATAAAAAGGCTCTTTTTTATAAGGTGATTTGAGGAATGATCTTTTCGAGAGTCGCCTCGCCGATCCCTTTTATATTCAAAAGCTCGTCGACGGAGCTAAAGCCGCCGTGTTCCTCGCGGTAGGCGACTATGCCTTTTGCCCGTTCGCCGCCTATGCCGTTTATTTTTTGCAGCTCGCGAACAGAAGCGGTGTTGATGTTTATCGGTTCCGCTTCGTATTCGACATCAATATATTCCCTGCCGATCGAGCGGCTGAACGCAAAATCCGCGTAAAACAGATTGTATGCCGCCATCGCTGTCACAGCCGCTCCCAGCACCGCACCGACCGCCGAGCGCAGGTAATATTTCGCTCTTACAGACATTCCCATAAAACTCTCCTTGATAGCCACTTAAGAAAATTCTACCATATTTGCGGGAATTTGTCAAGAACAGTCGGAAATCGCCGCGGTTTTTCGCGAATTTCACTTGACTAACCGAGCGTTTAGGTGTTATAATTAAAAAAATCATAATAATCGGAGAAACATTATGACCGAATTACTCTCAAGGTTTTTTATAAAGGAACACCAAAATCCCGAAAAACCCGCTGTCCGCTATGCCTACGGCAGACTTGCGGGAAAGGTGGGGATATTCTGCAATATCCTGCTGTGCGTGGGGAAGTTTTTGGTCGGGCTGCTTTCGGGGAGTATGTCGATAGCGGCGGATGCCGTAAACAACCTCTCCGACGCTGCTTCGGGAATAATCGGGCTTATAGGTTTTAAGCTCTCGGAAAAATCCGCCGACAGCGAGCACCCCTACGGCCACGGACGGTATGAATATCTCGCGGGGTTTTTGGTTGCCGCGCTTATTATCGTTATCGGCGCGGAGCTTCTGCGCGACAGCATTATGAAGATAATTTCCCCGTCGGAGGTGGAGTTCGGCGTTGTTACCGCTGCCGTTCTGGTATTCTCGATATTGCTGAAGCTGTGGCTGATGCTGTTCTACAAAAAGATCGGGAAGAAGATACGCTCAGAAACGCTTGCCGCGTCGGCAGCCGACAGCAGAAACGATGTTATTTCAACGGCGGCGGTTCTTACGGCGCTGATAATCTCTCATTTCTGCAGCGTCGAACTTGACGGAATTATGGGGGCTTTGGTGGCGCTGTTTATTCTGTACAGCGGCGTGGGACTTATTAAGGAAGCCATGAACCCGCTGCTTGGTAAAGCTCCCAACGCGGAACAGACGGAGGTTATCCGCGCGAGAATTCTTTCCTACGACGGTGTTCTCGGAACACACGACCTTATGATCCACGACTACGGACCCGGCAGGCAGTTTGCCTCGGCGCACGTCGAGGTTTCCTCGGAAATGTCGCTTTTGGAATGCCACGAGCTTATCGACGCTATCGAGCGGGACTTTCTCCGTGAGGGACTTAATATGCTGCTTCACCCCGACCCGATTTTTTCGGGCGACTCGATAAATTCCGAGCTTGGCAAGATAGTTCGCGGGATAGACGACAGGATCTCCGTGCATGATATCCGCGTCGTACATTGCCACGACGGCGACAAGATCATCTTCGACTGCGTTCTGCCTCCCGACAGCGGGCTGGAGGAAGCGGCGGTTCTTGAGGAGATCACGCGCTTTTTGCGTATCAAGCGCCCCGACTGCCGCCCGATAATCAGCTTTGAAAAGGGCTACGCGAGTATTCCCAAATCCCACGAGGTTGACGAGTGAATCAATTTGTGGTAGAATAGAACGAGGAGAGGTGAGGCGGAATGCACATTGAAAAATATTATTTCCACGCGGACGTTGAAAAGTATTCCGAAAACCTCCGCCGTCTTCTTGTTATCGTGTTGGTCCCCATTTTTACGCTTTGCACTTTTTGCTCGGTGAACATAGTTCTCAATTTCCGCTCGAATTTCGCGAGGTTCCTTATGATAGTTATTCTGGCAAGCGTTTTTTGCGGAATGGTTTTCACCTTTCTGGCGGTGTATATTACCGACAAAAAAAAGCGCCGTCACGCGCGGTATACGTTTTTTGACATTATTCCCTACGGAATGGTTTACAGCGAATACGCGGGGGAATTTACCCGATACGGCGAGCGCGTCATTTTGAGGAGGCTGTATTATATCCCGTTTGAAAAGCTGGAGAGCGTTTTCAGAGACCCGAAGGTGGCTCCGCACGACATTTGCTTTAAGGGCGAGATGCGGGAATATTTTCTCGAAACTGACAGGTTGGGTTATCACATCAACGAGGACGGGAAGATTGAGTTTGACTCGTTTGAATTGAACACCAGGCTTTTCAGCACCGTAAACACGGTTACGGTAAAAAAACGTCTGGGCAACACCAAGCGCTTGGAGAGATCGGTTTTGTATTATTGGGAACAGTTTAAGAGCATTCCCGAGAAGAAGCCGTTTGATATCTCGAATTTTGTCAGCGAACGCCGCCGCAAAAAGCTCAAGACCTCGAACGCAGCGTTGGAAAAGCCCAGCTTCAGCCGAAACTGGAAGTAGAAAAAATACCCCGTCTTTGTAGGCGGGGTTTGCGTTATATATTGGCTCTGGCGTCGTTCAGTATTCGCGCGTATTTTTCCATTTGTATTTTGGAAATGATCTCGTTTCGGTCGTAGTCTTCGAGAAAACGCAGCAGCTCGCGGCTTCCCAGACAAACATAATCGTTCTCGCGGAGATTGAGCTTGAGCTTTGCGTTGCTGCTGGAAAAATACAGCACGGTATCTATCCATACGTCCTCGCCCGCGGCGTTGAGAATACTTTTCACAATATCGCGCTGACGCCGCATCTGCTTTATGGGATTGTCCATTTCAAGGGTTGCGGTTTTGTCGCGGTAGAACTTGCGCTGCTCCCATTTCTCGGACTTCCAGCTTCCCTGGATAGTTCCGGAATGGTTTTTTACCTCAACGATTATTACGCCCCTGTGGCTGATTATCAGCATATCCACCTCGGAACGTCCGCGCTTATAACGTATAGGCAGATTGCAGAAAATAATGTTGTTCCCGCTTAAATGCTTTACGGTCTTGTAGAGCTGTTTTTCACCCCGCCGTCCGCTGTTAAGTACGTTGTAGCGTCTCGCGAGAATGACATAAGCGGCGTTGCAGAGGAATATCAGCACAATGATTACGATAGCTATGATCTTATGCTCATAAAGTCTGAACATTACAAACGAGATTAGCAAAAGCACCGGGCTTACCCCCATAAACACCTGCAATACCAGCAGCGCAACTATTCGTTTGTTATTTGTGTTTTTACAGCGAATAACCTTGTTCATTAATTCTCCTTAAACATTAAATCTAAACAGCGTTACATCGCCGTCCTGCATAACATAGTCTTTTCCCTCGAGCCTTACCAAGCCCTTTTCCTTTGCGGCAGCCATCGAGCCGCAGCTCATCAGGTCGTCGAAGGACACGATCTCCGCGCGGATAAAGCCTTTTTCAAAATCCGTGTG
This sequence comes from Oscillospiraceae bacterium, assembly GCA_022508965.1. Classification (GTDB taxonomy): domain Bacteria; phylum Bacillota; class Clostridia; order Oscillospirales; family Ruminococcaceae; genus CAG-115. Next base: position 4,029 of record JAFLUD010000074.1, on the reverse strand, counting down.
TATCTTCCCCGCCGCCTGCGGAGCCTTTGTGCCTTTGGTGATCGTCCAAGCGCGAACCTCGGGTGCTCCTGCCGTGAGGTAGGAGATCAGTCCCAGCAGCCGATAGCCTGTTTTGATTATACGCGACAGCCCCGAGGATTCGAGATTCATATCCGCCAGGAACATCGCCTTGTCCTCGTCGGACATATCGGAGATCTCCGCCTCGATCTGCGCGCAGATCGGCAGCACCTCGGCGTTTTCCTCTTTTGCGATCTCGCACACAGCCTTATACTGCGCGTTGGATTCCAGGTTTCCTGTGAAATCAGACTCGGAGAGGTTCGCCGCGTAGATCACGGGCTTATTGGATAGCAGCGGAGTATCCTTTAAGAACTCGCGTTCCTCCTCGGAGAAATCGTAGCTTCTCGCGGATTTTCCGTTTTCAAGGTGGGATTTCAGGCTCTCAAAGAAATCCACCTGCGCCCCAATCGATTTGTCGCCTTTAAGAGCTTTCTTGGCACGGTCGATCCTGCGCTCGAGGATTTCCAGATCGGAGAATATAAGTTCCAGATTTATCGTTTCGATATCGCGCGCCGCGCCGATCGAGCCGTCGACGTGGATGATGTTGTCGTCCTCAAAGCAGCGCACAACGTGCACGATAGCGTCCACCTCGCGGATATTGGAGAGGAATTTGTTCCCAAGACCCTCGCCCTTGGACGCGCCCTTTACAAGTCCCGCGATATCCACGAACTCAAGAGTTGCGGGGGTAAACTTCTCGGGATTATACATCTTCGCCAGCGCGTCAAGACGCTCGTCCGGCACCGAAACTATCCCGACGTTCGGCTCTATCGTGCAGAACGGATAGTTTGCGGACTCGGCGCCCGCGTTTGTAAGCGCGTTAAACAGGGTGCTTTTGCCGACGTTCGGCAGACCCACCATTCCCAATTTCATTATTATAACCACCTTAAGTAAAAAATCATACACAACCATTATAACATATTATCCAGAAGATTTCAAGATGTTTTCATCTTTTATTAAATCCCCTTGACTTTTCGCGGATTTTGTGCTAAAATAATATCTGCCGGAGGTACTTCCAAAGCGAAGTTGAGAGGGCGCACGCCCAACTCCTTGAACCTGTTGGTTAACACCATCGTAGGGAAGGCGAGCTTTTTACACGCCCCCTCGGGCGTTTTTTTGTTGTCTGCGCTCTGCTGCGAATTCGCGAGGCGTGCGATAAGGAGGCTCTATGATAAAAAAATGTTTGACGATCGCCGGCTCGGACTGTTCGGGCGGCGCGGGAATACAGGCGGATCTGAAAGCCTTTTCGGCGCACGGCTGCTACGGCGCTAGCGTTATCACGTCGGTGGTTGCCGAAAACACTTCAAGGGTGATCTCGGTGTTCAATCTGCCGGCAAGCGAGATCGAAAAGCAGATCGACGCGGTTTTTGAGGATATCGGGATCGACGCGGTCAAGCTCGGAATGCTTCCTACCGCGGAGATCATCGAGGCGGTCGCCGAAAGGCTAAAGCGGTACAAGCCTGCGTTTATCGTCTGCGATCCCGTTCTGACGGCGACAAGCGGCGATTCTCTTTCCGAGAGCGGAACCGTCTCGGCTTTTCGAAAGCATATTTTCCCGATAGCAGACCTGGTCACTCCGAACATTCCCGAAGCGGAGATCATCGGAGGACTTAATATTCACAGCGCGGAGGATATGAATACCGCGGCAAAACGAATTGCCGAAAGCGGAGCCAAAGCCGTGCTGATAAAGGGCGGTCACCTTTTGGACGACGCGCGGGATATTCTTTATAACGGAGAGGAATTCTGCGAATTTATTACCGCCAGGGTGGATTCTCAAAACACCCACGGCACGGGCTGCACGCTTTCCTCGGCTATTACGGCAAATCTCGCGCTCGGTCACGGGCTGAGGGAATCCATAAAGCTCGCGAAGGATTATATAACCGAGGCCATCGGGAACTCCTACACGGTGGGCAAGGGTCACAGCCCCGTACATCATTTTTATAAATTGTGGAGCTGAGAATGGCAAAATACAGCGACGAAAGTAGAAAAATCCGATATGAGCTTCGCGACGAGACCGAGCAGTCAATCAAGGATTTGAACATAAACCGCGATAATTTTCACGAGGTCTCAAAGCTGGAATATGAGGATGTTATCCGCAGATTTTATTACACCTTTTGTGATTATGAAAATCACCCGGAGATTCACTTAAATTATCTGTGGCTACATTTTCGCGCCGAGCTTCATAATTCCAAATCGATTTGGAACCGGAATATGAGTTGGGCGGAATTTATCACGAAAATCGATGAAATGATTCCCCAAAACCGCCCCGGCGAATTCTACTTTATGAACAGCTTCGGGTGGGTATATGAGGGGAAACTTTCGGAGATAATTCAAGTTCTGGAGGACGCCTCGGGGTTGTTGGAGGATTTTTACATTCTTCCAAAAAAGTCGCAGTTCGCGTGGGTTTTATGCTATTGCGACGACGGGGATTGTATGACCCTATACTCTAAGGAGAACTGAAAAACTGTACTATATCATAAAGAAAGGACAAGCTATGAGAAATTACAAGACCCAGATGGAAGCGGCAAAGAAAGGGATAATCACTCCCGAGATGAAAACCGTTGCCGAAAAGGAATACATGGACGCCGAAAAGCTCCGCGAAAAGGTAGAGGAGGGCTGCGTGTGCATTCCCGCGAACATTAATCACACCGCGCTTTCCGCAGAGGGAATAGGCGCGGGGCTTCGCACCAAGATCAACGTAAATCTCGGTATCTCGGGCGACGCCAAGGACTACGATCTCGAAATGCAAAAGGTTGACATGTCAATAAAATTCGGCGCGGAAGCGATCATGGACTTGTCGAATTACGGCAAGACCAACACCTTCCGCCGCGAGCTTATCGCGAAATCCCCCGCGATGATAGGGACAGTTCCGATGTACGACGCTATCGGTTATTTGGAAAAAGACTTGTTGGAAATAACCGCCGAGGACTTTTTGAAGGTAGTGCGCGCTCACGCGGAGGAGGGCGTGGATTTTATGACTATCCACGCGGGAATAAACCGCCGCGCCGTTGAGGCGTTCCGCCGCGAGGGGCGCAAAATGAATATCGTGTCGCGCGGAGGCTCACTGCTGTTCGCGTGGATGATGATGACGGGCAATGAGAACCCGTTCTACGAATTTTACGACGACGTTCTTGAAATTCTCAGAGAATACGACGTGACTATTTCTCTCGGCGACGCGCTGCGCCCCGGCTGTATCGACGACAGCACCGACGCGGGGCAGGTATCCGAGCTTATCGAGCTTGGAGCGCTTACCGAGCGGGCTTGGGCAAAGGACGTTCAGGTTATGGTGGAAGGTCCCGGACACATGGCGATGGACGAGATCGCCGCGAATATGAAGCTGCAAAAGCGAATCTGTCACAACGCGCCGTTTTACGTTCTCGGACCGCTGGTGACCGATATCGCTCCCGGCTACGATCACATCACCTCCGCAATCGGCGGAGCGATCGCGGCGGCAAGCGGCGCGGATTTCTTGTGCTATGTAACTCCCGCTGAGCATTTGCGCCTGCCCGATCTAAGCGACGTTAAAGAGGGGATCATCGCTTCGAGAATAGCCGCGCACGCCGCGGATATCGCAAAGGGAGTTCCGCACGCCCGCGACCGCGACAACGCCATGGCGGCGGCGCGTCACGAGGTCGACTGGGACAAGATGTTCGAGTTAGCACTCGATCCCGAAAAGGCAAGAGCGTATTTTGAGAGCTGCCCGCCCGAGGACAGGCACACCTGCTCGATGTGCGGCAAGATGTGCGCGGTTCGCACTACAAATATGATCCTCGAGGGCAAGGAAGTAACATTTTGTTCGGAAAAGTAATTTGATCCAAGGTAATTTTAGAGGGATTTATCGGCGATAGGAATCTATCTCCTACATCTAATCTCTAGCATCTAACCTCTAATTGCACATCGGGCGGGGAGCGCCGTTCCGATGATATTTTCAGCGAGGGAACGCGTGTTTCGCGGTGAGAGGATACTAGCGAGTAT
>JAFLUD010000073.1 GCA_022508965.1 Oscillospiraceae bacterium | reverse complement strand
AAAATGCTATTTAAATTCCGTTTTCCTTCGGAAAACGGTTTTTTATACAAGCAGAAAACGCGCCTTATGGCGCGTTTTTGTTATCGGCTTGTGCTTCCGAAGCCGCCGTTGCGGACGCCGTCGGCTTCGTCGTCGTAGGTGATGCCGTATTCGGTGAATATTCCCTGCATAAAGCCGGAGCCTGCGGGGATAGTGAGGGCCTTGTTTTCCCTGCCGTCGTTGGTTATCTTCGCGAAGATATGCCCCTCGTTGTCCGAAGCGTAATAGTCGCTGTCGATTATGCCGACGGTGTTGTCAAGCTGGAGGCGGAACTTGAAGCCCAGCCCGCTTCGCGGATACAGCGACAATACCCAGCCATCCTCGAGCTTCACGCGGATCCCCGTGGGGATCTTCGCGGTCTCGCCGGGCTTTAGCTCTATATCGAACGGCGCGAAAAAATCGTATCCCGCGGAACCCGATGTCGCGCGTCTGGGGAGGATTATCGAGTCGTAAACGCTTTGCGCGTTTTCGCCCGTATACCCCTGCCGGAACTGTTCGAAGCTCACCTTTTCAAATTTAGCTATGCGTTTCATATTCGCTCCTTAAATGTTCCAGTTGAAATCCCGCCAGCTCTCCAGAAACAGATCGCTGTACGCGCGGGTGTTGCCCTCGCGGGCGGCTACGTCGTCGTGGATACCCACTACGAAAAATCCAGCGTTTCGGGCGGTCGCCGCGCTGTATTCGGCGTCCTCAAACACCGCACATTCGGCGGCGCTTGCTTTGAACAGCTCCGCCGCGCGCAGATAGATGTCGGGCTTTTCTTTGAACGCCCTCACGTCAAAGCAGTCGATGTAGAATTCCATAAAATCCATGATCCCCGTTTTGTCGAGGAACGGCTGCGCTACGTCGCGGCGCGTGCCGGTGGCTATGCACATTTTAATTCCCCGGGAACGGGCGTTCTCCAAAAACTCCATCACGCCGTCCTTGAGCTTTACGCTGTCGCGGTAGTGCTCGCGCATTTTCGCGAACGCCGGCTCTATCTGCTTTATGTCGCTGAAATCGTCGACCATCGCCGTTTCCAGCCGCCAGTACTCCATGCTGCCGCACAGAGTTCCGTCCATATCCAGTATGTAATACTTCCTCATTTGTTCTCCTAATAACTTGTTCTGTGTATTATAATCATTATATCACACTATTCCCCAAAAGTAAAGAACGATTTTACCGTTTTTTTATAAAAACCACTTGACAAAATGCGGAAAAAGTGTTACCTTTTATAATAGCGGTATATTTTTTAAATTAAAGAAGGGAACTGTTATGGTCAAGATACGGAATTTACAGAAAAGCTATAAGAATTTTCCCGTGCTTCGCGGTCTGAATATGGATATCAACGACGGCGACGTTTACGGATTTCTCGGGCGGAACGGCTGCGGCAAGACCACAACCATGAACATCATCTGCGACATTATTCCCAAGGACGACGGCGAGATCACCCTCGGAGACGGCGAGAAGCCCGTTACTATCGGGTATCTGCCCGAAAGTCCGACTATTTTCGGCTATATGACCGCGCGGGAGTATCTCGAGTACATCGCCGCTTGTGCAAGCTATGACGGCGACATCACAAAGCGCGCCAATGAGGTTTTGGAGATCGTGGGGCTTACCGCTGCGGCTGACCGCAGAACGAAGGGATTTTCACGCGGAATGACCCAGCGCCTCGGAATGGGCGCGGCGATCTTTCGCAATCCCGAGCTGCTGATCTTTGACGAGCCTACCTCCGCGCTCGATCCGCAGGGTCGATCGGAGGTCATTGAGATCATCAACCGTCTCAAAAGCCTCGGAAGCACTATCGTTTTGTCTACGCATATTCTCTCGGACGTTGAGCGCGTCGCAAACCGCATCGGCATCGTAAACGGCGGCGTTCTCGCGGAGGAGGGCGACATTCGCTCGATCCTCAGAAAGCATGGCGGCGACGTTATTAATCTTACCGTGCACAATCTTACTCAGGAAAACAAGATCGAGCTGCTTAAGGTCGATTTTGCGAAGGCGGAATTCAACAACGAAACGGGGCTGTTCCGCTTTGGCTCGGAGAATATCGAGGACACCGCGAAGCGTCTGATGAAGCTGCTTGCGGAAAAGGATATCGTCGCGGAGGAGTTCAAGCTCGGAACGGCGACCCTCGAAGAAGTCTTCAGAAAGGTGGTGGGTTGATATGCAGCTCAAATACAGCTTTAAAAAAGAATGGGCGCAGTTTTTCCGCACCTTCAGGTTCTGGGGAGTGGTTATCGCGATCTTCGCGTTTGCGCTGTCGAATCCCATAATGTTCAGATTCACGGGTCTGGTAATGGATCAGGTGAGCGGCTTGGACGGAGCTGTCATTTCTCAGCAAACTCCCGAAACGGGAGACACCATCGGCGACCTGTTTGGCGGCGTGGATATCGGCGAAGTGCTTGATATGTATTCCGACGCGGAAAAGATGTATTCCGTTACGCTGGTGGATTTCGCGAGCACGGGGCTGCTTATCGTGCTGCTGGTGCTGATGTCGGCGGCGGGCGGCGAACAGAAAAAACGCGCGATGATCGTTCCCATGTGCAGCGGCTTGCAATACAAGAATTATCTGCTGCCGAAATTCGTTATTTATCCGGCTGTGATTTTTGCGGTGTCGTTTGTTGCGGGCCTGGCGGCGGGCGGAGCGTGCAACGCGCTGTTCCCCGTAAACCATGTTTCTGCGGGAATGATCCTTCTGAACTCGCTGCTTATCTCGGTCTATATGGCGTTTGTGGTGTGCGTGTTCATTTCTCTGGGACTTTGCACCTCGCGCCCCGGCGTGATGGCGCCTATCGTTTTCCTGGGGCAGCTGTTTATTCAGAGCTTGCTTTCGGGCTTTGGGATATCGGACTATCACCCGTTTGCGCTGCTCGATTATGTCGGCGGCTCGCTGGTGGGAGTCGATATCTCCGAAAAGACCGCGGCTATCGCGGTTTCGGTGGGGTTGTCGGTGGTGATCGCGGTGATGATGTACTTCCTGGCGCTTGGAGTTCTCGGAGCAAAGAAGATCAACAATCAGGAGGAGAAGGCACCGGAGTTCTGATCCTCAAATAATAATCGGCGGAGTGATCAGCTCCGCCGATTTTTTATAGCTCGTCGATAGGGAACGTCTGATTGGAGAGATTGTGATAGCAGTTCACGGTTTCGGCGGTGAACTTGTAAACGCAGTAATCCTCGTCGTCAACGCCCTTTGGATAGTATATCTCGCAGCCCGGGCGCCAGAGCATCGCCTTGGTCTCGTGGTCGGTGAGGACTTCGATCTTCCCTGTGAACAGCGCGCCGACGAATCCACGTTCGTCGCAGTAGTAAACGCACGCGTTCGGGTTTTTGAGAAACTGCGCGGCGCGTTTGGAGCTGGTGTTGGTGGAAAAATACTGCACCTTGCAATCATCGTTTTCAAACACCAGCATCGCCTTTATCTGCGGGAAGCCGTTTTCGTTTACAGAGCCGACGTAGGCTACCTTCGATTTTTTGCGGAGCTTTTGTATTTTCGCTTTTATTTTCTCGTCCATGTTATTTCTCCTTTTCGGTCAGGTTTTTGAGAATTCTTCCGAGATTTTTTTCAAAGGAAGTTATCTCTCTGTCGGAGAAGCCTTTGTAAAATATCTCGTTCATTTTTGCGGAGACTTCCTCGTATTTTTCGCGGAGTCTCCGCGCGCTTTCTGTAAGCGTGATCCGCACCGTCCTGCGGTCTGCGGGGTCGAACGTCCGAACGATATGCCCCGATTTTTCTAAGCGGTCGAGCATACTCGTAAGCGTGGTTTTCGCGAGACCCGTTTTCTCGGACAGCGCGCTTATCGGGATACCGTCCTGTTCCCACAGCACAAACAGTATTCGCCCCTGCGCGCCGTTAAACTCGCTTATCCCGTATTCGGCGAGCAGCTTTTCAAACACCCGCCCCTGTATCTGCTTGATCTTCGTTATCAGAAATCCGCCGTTGGTCTTCTCAACCAATTTTTTCACCTCCTACTATATAGTATAATACTATATAGTACTATTGTCAAGTAGTTTTTCAAAAAAAATTAAGAGACGGGTATTTCCCGCCTCTGTTTTTTATTTGTTTCTGACCGCATTTATCATGCTCATTATCAGTTCCATGTCGACGGGATTGTTCTTGAGGAAATTCTCAAGCCGCGACTGGCGGTCTTGCTGAATATCCTCGAAGCTCTTGGCAGGGTTGAAGCCCCTTTCGGCGTATTCCGCTTGGAACGCCGCCCACTTCGCCTCGCCTGTTTTGCAGAATGAAGCGAGGTTTACGGCGTATTCCCTGAACTTCTCGTTCAGCGATGCGTACTGCTCCTTCGTCAGAAAGCCGTTTGAGAACGCTTCGTCCAGCTTTTTTCCGACGGTGCCGATGTGCTCGGCTATCGCTTGGTTATCCATCTGACCCAAGGAGGACTTCATTCTTACAATGCTCTCGGAATTGCGCGCTTCCTCCAGAATGGAGCACAGCTTTTCATAGCCTGCTATCGAGAGGCGGCTTTCGGAAAACGCTTCGGAAAGCGCTTTTCTCGCATTGGAAAAGTGAGACTGAAGCTCGCTCTGACCTTTCGAGCCGGAGGAGAATATTTCCTCGAAAAGCTTTTCGCTGTAATCGGCGAGCGACGCTTCTACTCCCGTGTCGCCGCTTTTGAGGAAGATATCAAACCTGCCGCCATTCGCTTCGGGGGTGTTTATATCCTTTATTTCCTTGAGTATTCCCATACCCGGAACGAGCGTGAATTTATCGGCGTTGGTGTTTGGTATGCGCGGAATGTCTGTGACGTTCATAAATTCCCTCCATTAAATCGCACAAATAATCCCTTATCATATATCGGCGGGAATTTTGAAAACTTTAGTGCCGAATCGGGAAACAGTTCGGCTACATGGTATCCGCAAGATTCGCGAACAGCTCTACGATAAACTTCGGAGTGTGCGGGAGTCTTTGGTTTACGATGCTTTTGAACGCCTCGGCGGAAATGGGAGAGGCTATCGTGATCTCGCCGCTTACTTCTTCGCCTACCGCGATTATTCCGCGGGCGGCGCCGCCGAAGGCTATCGTGCCCGTCGCCAGACCGCCTACGGCATACTTGCCGACGGCGATCCCACCGAAAGCAAGCCAGCCGAAAGAAAATCCGCCCATTGCGAACACGCCGAGTGCCATTCCGCCTAACGCAAATATTCCCGCGGCGATGGCACCTGTCGAGAGCACTCCCAGTGCAAAGAATGCTGCGATAGCCAGAACTCCGAGCGAGAGCAGTCCCAGTGACACAACGCCTATTGCCAGCAGTCCTATCGAGATTATTCCGCTTGACATAAGTCCTATCGCCACGACGCCGTGCGCCCTGCCTTTCAGGTTGATGTGGACCATCGGTATTCCGTTAAAGGTTTTGGCGCTTTTGTATTCTCCTTTTATAAAATGCGGTTTCTTCTCGGCAAACTGCGCCGCGTTGTTTTGGGGAATGGGGTTTTCGGGAGCTATACCTCTGATAAGCTCGTCGGTCGAGATCCCGAAAATCTCGCTTATCGCCGCTAACTTTTCCATTTCGGGAGTTGTGGAGCCAAGCTCCCACTTCGAGATCGTCTGGCGGGTCACCCCCAGCATCTCGCCCAGCTCCTCCTGCGACCAGCCCTTCTGCCGCCGAAGCTCCGTAAGTTTTTCCGCAAATGTCATATTGTTCTCCTTTCGGTTTTTTATTGAGAATGCTTTGCTGTTCTCTATTATACCAAAAACTCCTTTTCAAGTCTACCAATTTCCGTTGGAAGTTTGTCAACTACATTTAACAATCGCGCGAAGCTGGCTGCCCCGCGCGGTTTTTTATTCTCCCATTTCATAGGACAGCGCCATAAGGCTGTCGTTTAGGTGGACGTTCTCGACAACAGCGTCGGGGAAGTCGCCGAGGATATCATAGTGCGAGTAGTTCCAGAACGACGTTACGCTGCAGCTCATCAGCGTGCTTACCGTGTTTTTCGCGCCGTCGCGCGGAATACACAGGATCGCCATGCGCGGTTGGTTCTCTTTGCAGAATTCGCCGAGGGTTTCCGCCGAGCGGACCTCAAGCCCCGCTATTCTTTCGCCGATAACGGCGGGGTCGCGGTCGAATATTCCGATCAGCTTGAACCCGAACTTCGCGAAATCCAGGTGAACGGAGATCGCTCTGCCGAGATTGCCCGCGCCTATCAGCACCGCCTTGTGTTCTCCGTTAAGATGGAGAATGGAACCTATCTGCGCGTGAAGCTCGGCGACATTATAGCCGTAGCCCTGCTGTCCGAAGCCGCCGAAGCAGTTTAAGTCCTGCCTTATCTGCGAGGCAGTAAGGCGCATACGCTCGGACAGCTCCCGAGAGGAGATCTTTTCTGTTCCCGTTTTCTGCAATTCTCCTAAAAATCGGTAATATCTCGGCAGCCGTCTGATGACTGACTTGGAAATGTTCTTTTCGTTCATAATGGAATACCGCGCTCCCAATTAAATATTCATCAGCTTTTCAAGCCTGTTGTTTATCTCAATAAGGAAGGTCTCGGTATCGACTACCCTCTTCTCGGGGAGCTTGCTCATCGCGGCGAGGTTCTTGTCCATTATGCCGTCCTCCATGGTCTGCACCGACGCCTTTTCCAGCTTATCGGCGTAGTCGCAAAGCTGGGGAATGTTGTCCAGCTCGCCGCGCTTTCTGAGTGCGCCGCTCCATGCGAAGATGGTGGCTATGGGGTTGGTGGAGGTCTTTTCGCCCTTGAGATGAGCGTAGTAGTGGCGGGTAACGGTGCCGTGAGCGGCTTCGTATTCGTAAACTCCGTCGGGGGATACCAGAACGCTCGTCATAAGTCCCAGAGAACCGAACGCCGTTGCCAGCATATCCGACATAACGTCGCCATCGTAGTTCTTGCACGCCCAGATAAATCCGCCCTCGGAACGCACCACGCGCGCTACAACGTCGTCGATGAGCGTGTAGAAATACTCGATGCCGGCTGCCTCAAATTTCGCTTTGTATTCGTTCTCGTAGATCTCAGCGAAGATGTCCTTGAAGCGGTGGTCGTAGGTCTTGGAGATGGTGTCCTTGGAGGCGAACCACAGGTCTTCCTTAACGTCCAGCGCGTAATTGAAGCAGGCTCTCGCGAAGCTCGAAATGGAAGCGTCGAGGTTGTGAACGCCCTGCACGATGCCGTCGGAATTCTTGAAATCGTGGATCAAAGCGCGGGTCTCGTTGCCGTTGGCGTCTGTTATCACAAGCTCTGCTTTGCTGCCTTTCGCGGCTTTAAGCTCGGTGTTCTTGTAGATATCGCCGTAGGCGTGACGCGCTATCGTTATCGGCTTTGTCCAGGTGGGAATGTAGGGGGTGATCCCCTTTACAAGAATGGGCTTTCTGAATACCGTGCCGTCTAAGATCGCGCGGATAGTGCCGTTGGGGGACTTCCACATTTCTTTGAGCTTGTATTCCTCCACTCTCTGGGCGTTGGGAGTGATTGTAGCGCACTTTACCGCAACGCCGTATTTTTTCGCTGCGTTCGCGGAGTCGATCGTTACCTGATCGTCCGTCTCGTTTCTGTGAACCAGTCCCAGATCGTAGTAATCGCTTTTAAGGTCGATATACGGTTCTATCAGAATGTCCTTTATCATCTTCCAGATTATTCTGGTCATTTCGTCGCCGTCCATCTCGACGAGCGGCGTGGTCATTTGGATCTTTGCCATTGTAATTCCTCCTGTTATTATTTCAAGGTATCGCGAAAATGAATTCACAACCGCCGCCAAAGCGGTTTATCGCATTCTCAAACATCGGCAGTATCTCTTCGCGCTTGTTTCCGAACGCGCCGCAGCCGAACGCTCCCAAAACTGTAAGCTCGCGGTTTTTTGACACCGCAAAGGAAACGATCTTTTCGATCCTGCGTTCCATCGTTTCGCGGAGCTTTTCTTTGGACATCATAAACGCTTCACGCCTGTTTACGGCAGGGCAGGTGATGAAGTCGCACAGCACGGGCTGTTCCAGAAGCTCGCCGCTGTCGTTTCGGATCACGGGAACGTTCTCGGAAAAGATCATTCCGTCGGTGTAGTCGGGCAGCAGGTGCTTGCGGTTTTGGGCGTAGAATTCTGATATTTCTTTTATCGTGAAATACAGCCCCGAAGCCCTGCACAGCGATTCCTCCTGGGCATTGGCTCCCAGAAGATATCCGCCGCCCGGGACCAGCGCGTTTGCGAAATTGAGCGCGACGGTTTTCTTTCCCGCGTTTTCGAGAATACACCCGACAGTTGTCATTTTTACGGTGTTCTCGGCAAGAACAAACCTGTCTTGCCGCGGCTTTTCCGTCGGCGTAAAATCGGGAATAAACTCCGAACGCATACCCGAGAATTTTCCGCTTTTGAAAAGGCGGTTATTCTCCGAAACGATCTCTAAATTATTCATAATAAATTAATTGCCCTTGGTGAAGTTCAGCAGTCCGCCGGCGAGGATCATTCCCTTGCCGCGCTCGGACAATTCACACTTCACCTCAAACGAGAAGCCCTTTGTCTTGTTTTCGACAACTATCTTGCCGT
>JAFLUD010000072.1 GCA_022508965.1 Oscillospiraceae bacterium | reverse complement strand
AATACTTGATGTATTTCAAGGAGTTTTTGGGCAAAAATGACGGAAAATTTGCAAGTAGATGCCGCACAAAGTCTTTAGACGGTCTTTGTGCGGTATTGCCTATTAAGGAGGAATATACAATGGCATTTTTTTCAATTTTCAAGCGTTCCGCTGAGGAACTCAAAAGCCTGCGCTGCCTTGCGGTAACGTCGATCCTGATAGCGCTCGATCTGGTAATGAAGGTCTACCTGAATTTCAAGGTAACAGACGATCTGAAGATCAGCTTCGCGTTTGTTGCGATAGCCGCGATAGGAATGTTATACGGACCGACCGTGTGCGCTCTGGCGTGCGTAGTGACCGACGTGGTGGGCTTTTTCATAAGCAACACCTCCGGCGGCGCGTTCAACCCGCTGTTCACATTGGTGGAGGTCACCGGCGGAGTGATCTACGGACTGTTCTTATACAGATTCAACCCCGTAAAGCCCGAGCTTGAAAGCCCCAAAACCTTCTTCAAGTCGATCGTAAGCAATTGGGGAGCGGCGCTGCGGATAATCCTCGCGAAGGTCACGGTAGTTGTCGTGTGCAATCTGATAATGACCCCCGTGTTCTTAACGCTCACCTCGCAGGCAACGGCAGGCGCGCTCACCCCCGAGCTGTTCTGGGCAAGCTATATCGCGAGAGTATTCCCCGCGCGCATTATCAAAAACGCGATACAAGCCCCCGTCGATATATTGATACTGATGATAGCACTGTTCCCGATAATGGCGGCGTACAGAGCTATCTTTAGGGAACACAAAAAAGCATAAGTAAGATCATAGCACGAAAGGGAAAAAACATGACAAAACTGGGATTTATCGGCGTCGGGAATATGGGCGGCGCGATCATTAAAGGAATCAACGGAAAGCTCGGAAACACCGCTGTTTTCGCGTATGACAGCGACCCCGCAAAGCTCGCGAACCTCCGCAGCATGGGCGCGACGTCCGCGGCAAGCGTCACCGACATAGCCAAGCGCTGCAATTATGTGCTGTTGGCGGTAAAACCCCAACAGCTCGACGAGGTTTTGTTTCAGATAAAAGCCGCCGACAATGAAGAGCTGGTGATAATATCCATCTGCGCGGGAATTTCCGCCGATTATATCCGAGAACGCACCTTCCCGAAAGCGAAGGTGGTGCCGGTAATGCCCAACACCCCCATGATGCTCGGGGCGGGCGCGTCTGCGATGAGCCGCGGCGAAGGCGTTTCCGACGCGGAATTCGCGTTCGCAAAGAAGATAATCTCCTCCTGCGGTATAGCCGAGATCATTCCCGAAAACAAGATGAAAGAGGTCATAGCCATCAACGGAAGCTCCCCCGCGTTCATTTACCTTTATGCAAAAGGCTTCGTGCAGTACGCCGAGAAAGCGGGGATCGACAAGGACGCCGCGCTTCGTCTGTTCGCGCAGTCGCTGATAGGCTCGGCGAAAATGCTCACCGAAAGCGGCATGACGGCAGACGAGCTGATAAAGCAGGTATCCTCCCCCGGGGGGACCACGCTCGCGGGGCTGGAGAAGCTGCTTGAGGGGCATCTCACCGATATAACGGTAAGCGCCTGCGAGGCGTGTACCAAGCGTGCCTACGAGCTGGGCGGTGAGAAGTAAGAGATTCACACGCTGCTTCAGGCTGGCGATAAGCCCTCATCTGCGTCGTCACCGCCCCGTGCGGCAGGCACAAAGCCTAGCCGCAGGGGCGGTTCCTAGTATCTGAGGGCTTCTCCCCAGCCTAACTAAGAACTGCAAAGGCGGCGCTCCAAACGCTGTCTTTGTGCATTTTGGACAAAAAACCCTTAAAATTTTTGTAATTTTTCCCCGTGTTTTCGCGGAATAACTCGGTTTTGTTGACAGAAGCTATTGACAAATTACATTATTTATAGTATTATTAAATAATAGGGGGAGTATGATCGTTACACGAATTCCCCTCGGAAGAGGTCTGCAAATGCGTTTCGGAAGCGTAGAATTTTTCAAAGTACTGATAAAAACGGTGCTGGCAATATTATTTTTCGTCCCGCTGATAATCGCTGTGATTTTCGGCGTGTTTTTGGTGAAAAAAAATAACGAGCTTAATTCCGTACAGCAAGAAAATCTCGTGCTGATAGGCGAAAAAGCCGGCACGGCAAACGATTTTTACGAAATATTCAGCAAAAGCGGCGTTTCGTATGAGGAATTAGTCGCGCTGATGAATAAGAACAAAAACCTCGACGCGGAAGGGTTATACAAGCTCATGTCCGAGCTTGGGCTGTCCGACGCGGATATCATAGCGGCAGCCGCTGCGAAGCGAACGGTAAACGCCGAGAGCTTCTACGGCATCATGACGAAGAACGGCATAACCGACAAGGATCTGATGCTTTCGGTTTTGAAGAGACACGGCGGAAACGCCGACGGGTTCTATGAGCTGCTCAAGCAGTGCGGACTGTCCGATGCCGAGATAGCCGAGCTGATATCCAAGGGAAGCTCCAAGCCTCCCGAGGGCAATAGTTCCGATGGTAATTCTTCTGGGAATTCCGGCGGCGAGCCGACAAGCGAGCCGAATTCCGCAGGCGAAGACAGCCCCTACGCCGCTATCCACCCGGATATGCAGGTAACCGTTCCCGCGAATTACGTACGCGAGCAGGGAACGATCTATATGACGTTCGACGACGGTCCCTCGCAGAATACTTACTCGATCCTGTATATTCTGCGCCAGCAGAATATCAAGGCGACGTTTTTCGTAGTTCCCAACCGAAGCGAAGAATGCGCCCGGACTCTCAAAGCGATAGCTGCCGAGGGACACTCCATCGGAGTCCACAGCGCATCCCACAAGTACGAAAAGATCTACGCGTCGGTGGAGGCGTATCTTGAGGACTTCTACGAGGCATGGGACATAATCCGCGACGCGACCGGGGTGTCAACGCCGATCTTCCGATTCCCGGGCGGCAGCAAGAACGATTACGACGAAGCGACGCGCGACGCGATAATCAAGGAAATGACGCGGCGCGGCTTCAGATTTTACGATTGGAATGTAGAAAGCGGCGATATCGGCGGAGCCGACTGGTCGCAGATGTACAATTCCATCCCCACAGATATCAAGTCCAAATACCGCTCTGTTGTGCTGATGCACGACACCTCCTACAACGCAGTGCTGGTGTTGGAGGACGTGATAAAGGTGCTCAAGGGCGAGGGATATAAATTCGACAAGATAAACGACGACACCATGCCGATACAGTTTATCGGGCCGTTTTCGTAGAATATAGGAGAATATGAAAGGATAGAACTATGGGAATCAAGGATAATTTTTCACAGGCGGTAAAAGAGCTTTGGAAAAAGGACGGACAGGGCGAAAGCAGCATACCGCAGAAAGGCTCCCAGCCGAGTGAGCTTGACAAATATCTTCAGCAGCAGAATGAAGACGGCGGCGCAGTCGGCGGGTTCGGCGCGGGCGTAGAGGTAAACAGCAGCGGTATCCCGCTCGAAACCCCCTATTACCCCAACGCCGTGCAGAACGACGCGCAGCCCCAGAATCAGAATCCGAACCCGAATCCGGGCATGACTCAGGGTATGCCGAGCGTTCAGCCGCAGCAGCCGTCCCAGCCCGCACCCGAAGCGGCAGGCGGCGTAAACCAGAACGTCCGCAGCGTTCAGGGAATGAACACCCCCGGAGCGGCGGGGGCGCAAGCCTCTCAGCCCCAGGCTTCGTTCAATCAGAATGTGCAAAATAATCAGCAGAATTTCGGACAGAATAATCAAGGCGGCTATGTACCTCCCGCGTCGGGCGGCGGTTACGGCGGCGGAGGGTATGTACCTCCCGCGTCCGGCGGTCCCGGATTCAATCAGGGCGGCTATGTTCCCCCCGCGTCCGGCGGCGGAATAGCGGCTCAGATGGCGGGCGAGACCGAGGAGATGACCGTCATCTCCAAAAACACCGTTATCGACGGAAACGTCCGTTCGCTTGCAAATATGCAGATCGACGGCAATATCAAGGGCAACGTAGAGACGACGAGAAACATAGACATGAGCGGCAAGATAGTCGGCGACATCACCTGCAACAACGCGGGCATGATCTCCGCGGCGATGCAGGGAAACGTGTCTCTTAAGGGCAGAATGAAGATGGACCGCGACACCATACTTATCGGCGACCTGACGTCGCAGTATGCCGACATAAACGGCCGTATCCGCGGCAAGCTGGATATAGTCGGAAAAGCGGAGCTTAAGCGCGACGCGATCGTGTTCGGCGACATAAACGCGTCCACCATCGCCGTAACCGACGGAGCGATAATCCAAGGCTATGTAAACACGACCTTCCTCTCCAAAGAGGACAGCCGCAACGTATTCCCCGACGCTATTTCTCTTGAGAATAAAGAGGGAAAAGCCGCGGCAGCAGCTCCCAATACGCCCAATCCTTGAGAATAAACCGCGAAACGCGTGATCTGTCTCAAAAAGGGCAACCTGAAAGGGTACTTTACCAATGAGCGAAAAAAAGTATAAACAAAGCAACCAGGCTCCGCTGATAGCTACGATAGTAGTAGCAGCAGCGGCGATAGCGGCGGTGATAGTGCTGCTCGTGATGATGAGCGCGAAGAACAAGACCCCCTCGAATTCCGTGGCGCCGAACGGCTTTCGCGCAAGCGCCGAGCTTATCGAGGAGTGCACCGACAACGCGCACGATCTCGTAGGACAGAACTACGAGATATTAAAGCTGTTCGTAACCGAAGGGCTGCCGCATAAAGACGAGCCGTACGGAAACAAGCCCGAGGACGGGATATACACGGTAAGCTCCGAGAAGTACACCGCTCTTTCGCAGATCGAAGAGCTTGTAAAATCGGTGTATGTGGAAAGCGAGGCAAACCGCGTCCTCAAAAATATGGAGGTAACTCTCGAGGACGGCACGAAAAAGAATATGGCGGTCTACAAGACCCGCACGGTTTTCGGCGAGACTTTTCTTGGAATAGACGAGCAGTTTTCCCCCAACGCCGATTATAAGACCGATTGGTCGTCCTGCTTTGTCGAGGTACTGCCCACAAGCGAAAACTCCTGCGACGTAACGGTTTATGTAAACGGAATATCGGTCGAGGAAGCCTCCGCGCACCCCGAGTCGGTGCTGAAAACCGTGATGGTAAAGCAGGAAGACGGCTGGCGGCTGGTAAATATGCTTTTGTGAGAACACAATGAAGAAAAACGAGAACCCGTTTTCGGTATACGCCAAGGTAAGCCAGTTCGCGTTTGTGATAATAACGCCGCTGCTGGTATTTTTGTGGGGAGGAAGCGCCCTCGTCAGGCATTTCGATCTCCCTCAGTGGGTAATGGGAATATGCGTCGCGTTAGCGATAGTGTTTATGCTAAGCGGCGCGGTGAATTACCTTTTCACGCTGATAAAGCATTACGAGAATCAGGACAAGGATAAAAAAGCTCCCAAGGCGTTCACAAGCGCGCCGCGGGATAACGACTATTATGATGACTACCAGAACCTGCGGAAATAGACCTATGAAGAAGAACCAACCCGTATACGAGGAGATGCGTTCGCTGTCTCCGTATTATTTGATAATAAGCGGAATATACATGGTTGTTGTGACGGCGCTGTGCTTTGCGCTGAACTTCGATTACAGCCTGCCGATAGGCGGCCTGTACGGGATCATGATCTCCGCGCTGAACTTTCTTTTATTGGGAAAATCCGCCCAGAGCGCTCTCAAACGCAGCGCAAAATCGGCGAACACCTACATGAGCGCGATGTACTGCGTGCGCTATCTGGGACTATTCGCATTGCTAACAATCGGTGCGCTTGCGCCGTTTATCAGCCTTATCGCGTCGGCGATCCCGCTGTTTTTTCCAAGGATCGCGATAACGGTAAGGGCATTAATAAGAAAGGAGGACTGATGTTATGCCAAATGCGTTGATGCTTGCGGCAGAGGCGGGAAAATCCTTGACGGTAAACGGACCCTTAAAAGCGATAAAGCTTTTCGAGCTGAACGGAACCGAATATTGGATAACTGAGAGCGTTATCGTTCAGTGGCTGGTAATACTCATATTGCTGATAGTGGTCTTAGTGCTCACCAGCAATCTGAAGGTAGTGCCCGAAACCAAGCGGCAAGCTGCGGCGGAAATGCTGGTGGAGTTTGTCCGCGATACTGTACACGGGACCATGGGCAGCAAATACAACGCCTACACTCCGTACATAATGACGCTGCTGTGTTACATAATGATCAACAACCTCATGAGCCTGTTGGGACTGAGAAACCCGACGGCGGATGTTTCGGTCACCGGCACACTGGCGATCATAACGTTCTTCTTGGTGCAGTACAACCGTGCCAAGACAGGCAAATTCAAGGGCTACTTCAAGAGCTTCATAGAACCGCTGCCGTTTATGCTGCCATTCAACATAATCGGCGAGTTCGCGAATCCGCTGGCTTTGGCGCTGCGTCTGTTCGGAAACATGGTCGCGGGAACCGTCATAGGCGGACTTATCTACTTCGCACTCGGAAAATTCGCGATACTGATACCGGCAGTAGCATCGCTCTATTTTGACATATTCTCGGCAGTAATGCAAGCGTATATCTTCATAATGCTGAGTATGTCGTACATCTCTTCGGCGGAATGTGAATAGCCGAAGAACGCAAACGCTTTTGGTCAAACGTCCCGCATGGGATAAAGCACGAACTGTGCGATAATTAACAAACAAACGATGGAGGAAAACAGGTTATGGAAATGACACCCGAAACTATGAAAATTTTAGCGAACGCTATCGTACTCGGAGCATCCGCTCTTGGCGCAGGCACCGCGATGATCGCGGGTCTGGGTCCTGGTATAGGCGAAGGCTTCTGCGGCGGCAAGGCAGTTGAGGCGATCGGAAGACAGCCCGAGGCGTCCGGCGCGATCACGAGAACCATGATCATCGGTGACGCGCTCGCAGAGACCACCGGTCTGTACGCACTCGTAGTAGCGCTCCTTCTCATGTACGCAAACCCGCTGCTCGGCAATCTTATCCAGTAAGAGAAACCGGACAGTTTTATTGGGAGGAGGAAACAGCAAATGCTGAACATACTCAGCAGTGTAAGCGCTGCGGCGGAAGGCAGAGATTGGTACGAAGCGCTCGTATCCATAGATCCCGTCACGATCGTATTTACGCTGATAAACACACTCATCATCTTCCTCATATTCAGAATATTCCTCTACAAGCCGGTATGTAAGATCCTTGACAAGCGCAAGGAGCTGGCGGCTGCGGAGATATCTGAAGCGCAGAAGGCGAAGGAATCCGCCGAGGCTGCGGAGAAGGAATACAAAGAGCGTCTTGCGGACGCGAAGAACGAGGCTGCCGAGATAGTAAAGCAGGCTACGCTCAGAGCGCAGAAGCGCGAGGAAGAGATAGTAAGCGAAGCGAATCAGAAGGCGGCGGAGATCCGCGCAAAAGCGGACGAAAACATAGAGCGCGAAAAACAGCGCGCCATAAACGAGATCAAGGACGAGATATCCGAGATGGTAGTAATGGCGGCGGGCAAGGTCGTTGAGAAGGAAATTTCGGCTAAGGACAACGAAGAGCTTATCTCGAAGTTCTTAAGCGAGGTTGGAACGGTCTGAAAGATTTCCAAACAGAAAGGAATTTGCTATGAACGACAAAGCTGAAAAGGTGTATGGCGACGCGTTCTTTGAATTATGCTGCGAGCAGGACGAAAAGAACCTCAAGACCACCCTGGAAGAGCTTCGCGGGCTTGACGGAATATTTTCCGAAAACCCCGAGTTCATAAAGCTGATGGGCACGCCCACAGTTCCGGTGGAGGAAAAGATATCGCTCTGCAAGGACATAATCAAAAGCGGAAAGGTCGGCGAGCTCAGCGGAAACCTGCTGTGCGTGCTGGCGGAAAAAGGCAGGATAAACTGCTTTTCGGGGATAGTTAAACGCTTCGGCGAGCTGTACAACGAAAAGTATAAGTTAGCGGAGATCACCGTAACATCCTCCGAGCCGCTTACCGACAAGACCAAAGAGCAAATCGCCGCGAAGATGACGCAGATAATCGGCAAGACCGTAACGATCAAAGAGAAGATCGACAAGGGCATTATCGGCGGAATCGTGATAGATTACGGCAGCCGCCGCTACGACGGCAGCGTAAAGTCTAGACTCGAAGCGTTAAAGAACGAGCTTGGCTCCGTGATCGCATAATAGAGAGAAAACGTTCGGTTCCAAATAACCGGTAACTAATCTCTATTAAACTAAAAACTAAGAAAGGGATGTATGTAATGGATTTACGCCCCGATGAAATAACGGGTCTGATAAAGGACCGCATCAAGAACTACAACGCGAAGATCCAGCTCGGCGACGTGGGAACGGTAGTAACCGTCGGCGACGGAATCGTGCGCATTCACGGACTTGAGAAGTGTATGCTAAACGAGCTGCTGGAATTCGAGAACGGCGTTCAGTGCATGGCACTCAACCTCGAGCAGGATTTTGTAGGCGCGGTAATGTTAGGCTCGGATGCGGGCATAAAAGAGGGCGACAGCGTAAAGCGCACGAACAGCATCGTGTCCGTGCCGGTCGGAGAAGAGCTTCTCGGACGCGTTGTAAACTCTCT